>JAFSXO010000358.1 GCA_017444045.1 bacterium
TCGGCCAGAGGTTCGCTTTTATCATCCGTTTGTCTCATTAAGGGATAGGGCTAAGCTGGCTAAGCGCTTATGCGCTGAGCTAAAGGATGAGGAGCTGTCGCTAAAGGAAATAGATATGGCCCTGCGGGCGGCATACGCTGAACAGGAGCGCTATCGCGATGATGTGCGTCGCCAGGGCGAGCTTGTGCTTAAGCAGTTATTTGAGCAAAAGCAAAGCGGCATAGTTTTGCTGGGCCGCCCGTACCACATCGATCCAGAGGTTAATCATGGCCTTCCGCAGCTCATTCAGTCGTTAGGATGGGCGGTGCTTTCGGAAGACTGTCTGGAGCATTTGGCAGAGGCTCCAAATCTGCGCGTTATCAACCAATGGGAGTATCATTCGCGCCTGTACCGGGCCGCGCATTTTGCTGCTCAGAACCGAGATTATCGCTTAGAAGCAGTTCAGCTCAATTCCTTTGGGTGCGGTCTCGACGCGGTTACAATCGAGCAGGTGCAGGAGATTATGTCCCGGTATGGCTGTCTGCACACGGTAATCAAGCTCGATTCGATTAATAATCTTGGTGCAGCGCGTATCCGTCTGCGCTCTTTAAGAGCCGCTTTGCGAGAAAAGCAGTGTTTCTCTAAGGCTGCATGTCCTTCTCGGTCCCCTGAGTTCGTTAAGTCTATGCGGCGCGATTACACGATTCTGGCTCCGCAGGTCGCGCCCTGGCAGTTTAAGTTTATCGAAGTTGCCCTGCAAAAAGCCGGCTACAATCTGGTTATTCCCGACAAGCGGGGGCGCGAGGTTGTAGAGCTTGGCCTGAAATATGTGCACAACGATGTATGCTTCCCCGCGGTTTTGGTGGTCGGACAGCTTTTAAAGGCTTTGCAGAGCGGCGTATACGATCCTAGCCGTACGGCTATCATGTACTTTCGGAGCGGCGGGGGCTGCCGCGCCAGCAATTATACCGCGTTTCTGCGCAAGGCTCTCGATGAATGCGGTTTTAAGCAGGTGCCAATAATGTCTGTGTTCAGCCATCAGTCGCCGGGCTTTGCGTTTACCATGCCCATGGTGATCGATATCGTTAAGAGCACCATATATGGCGATTTGCTTATGCAGTGCGTTCTGCGTATGCGTCCTTATGAGAAGACTTCGGGATCTGTCCAGAGCTGTTACGATAAGTGGGAGCAGCTTTGCCGCGAGGATATTCGCACGGGCAGCTATCGCACATTTGTAAAGAATATTTGGCGCATAGTCGACGATTTTGACCGCATCCCCGTGCACGAGGAAGCCGCGAAGCCCAGGGTAGGCATAGTCGGGGAAATTATGGTGAAGTATATGCCCGCGGCCAACAATAATCTCGTGGAATGGCTGGAGAGCGAGGGCGCAGAAGTCGTAATGCCAGGGCTGCTGAGCTTCTTCCAGTACTGCGCGTATGACGGGATCGTCCGGCACGATCTGCTCTCCGGCAGCTGGCTGTGCAAGATGGGAAGCCAAGTCTTTCTGCGGCTGGTGCAGTATCTGACCAAAGAGCTGCGCCGCGCCCTCGAGGCGAGCTGTCATTTTGCGCCGGGGGCGACCATTCAGGAGCTGGCGGAATATGCTCAGAAGCACTTGTCTCTAGGGAATATGAATGGCGAAGGCTGGCTTATCGCGGCCGAGACTGCGGCTATGGTACAGAGCGGAATTAATAATATTGTCAGCGTACAGCCCTTTGGCTGCCTTCCCAATCATGTTATCGCCAGGGGAATGATGAAGAGTCTGCGCGAGTGTTATCCGTGGGCTAATCTGTGCGCTATAGATTACGATTCCTCGTTAAGCGAGGTTAACCAGCATAACCGTCTCAAGCTTATGCTGGCCGTCGCTAAAGAGAAGCTGTAAGAGATTAATATCATTAAGGTCAGCGCTGATGTGACTTCAGCCTTCCGGATTTTGGATCAAATACCGGATAAAAAGCGGAGCATGGGGGCGGTGATCTGCCAATGCCCGCAGCCGGGAATGCTGCGGGATAATATCATGGCTGTGCCGGTGTGGTATGTTTGACCAGGCGCTGCCGCCAGCCTTTTTATTGGGCTGCCAACCAAGCCTCAAGCTCCTTGCGTACCAATTCCTTTACCGAAGCCAAATTGGTGCCGGTGAACGTCATGGCGCAGGCCAGCTCGTGGCCACCGCCGCCGTATTTGTGGGCGATAGGCAGAATAGGTATGGACTGGGAGCGCAGGGATACCCTGATCTTTTTGCCGTCGATATCTTTGATTAAGACAAAAGCATCCTTGAACTCGTTGTTTATGTCGTGGAGAAGGTTCTGGATCTCGGTATCGTCCTTAAGCCCTACGCTGTCCAGCATGTCGCGGGTTAGCGTAGCGATGACGGCACGTCCGTTGCAGATGTATTCTCTGGTATCGGCGCACATTCTGGTTATATCCTGTTCTTGGCGGCTGCGGAAGCTGATCGTCCAGTTGTACACCAGGTTGGTGTCGATATGCGCGCTTTCCATGAGCTTGGCGGCTATTAGGTGGGTACGCGGGGTGACACCATGGAAGCGGAA
>JAFSXO010000359.1 GCA_017444045.1 bacterium
GGCTGCCCGTAGCCCTGGCCGTTCTGGGGGCTGCCGTATGGCGGCTGCCCGGCATCTCTTTGTGGCGCAGGGGAGGTCGCTGGGCTGGATGATACTGGAGCGCTGGGTAAATCGCCGGGCAGATCATAATCGGCCTGAGCTAGTTGGCAGTTGGATAAATCATGGGGAACAGCCTCAGCCAGGGGAGCGCTTAGGGCGGCACCCGCAAGAAATGAGGCGGTGAGCAACACTGACAGCTGTTTTTTTTGCACTTATTTGCTCCTGAAAAGATAGGCAGCTTAGTCTTGGGGAACGATCGATTTATAGGCTTCGATAAAGCGGGTTACCTTCTGCGGGTCGGTCATATAAAGAGCAGCCTGGGCGCGCAGACCATTGCCCATTGCGGGATCGCTCACGGCGATCTCTGCTACGCTTTTGTCCAGCTCCCGCAGGCTCTGCAGCGTTTTCTGCAGTGCGGCTGCACGGTTTTTGTCGGCGCCGGCGCTGAGAAGCCACATATTGATATCCCCGTTGGGGTGCTCAGAATTTTTGTGCATCTGGTTGATCTTGTTGACGTAGCTGGCATATTCTGAAGGAGCGAAGCCCGCGGTGTAGCACATGACGGCAGCAACCCTGTCGGTTTTTTCTTCCTGCTCGTCGCTTAGCTCAAAATATGCGTAATCCGATAATGTGGCGTTGCCCAGCATGGGAATAGGAGTGTAGCACCAATAAGGTGCGCCTCCGCAATAGCTAAGCAGCTCCATGGTGCTGTACCAGTTGTATAGCAGCCGTGATTCCTCAATTAAGCGGCGCGTATTAGCGCTCAGAATCCAGGGGCGGTAGGGATCGTTATAATATGCGGTGCGCCGGTTATCGACATATCCGAGAAGCACCTGGGCTAACTCGCGGGATAATGCCGCCGCCAGCTCTCCGGGAGTGTCTAGCTTCTGGTATAGGCCGCGCGTTACGTAGATAGGGCCGTCGGCGTAATACGGGAAAGCGCAGCAATCGCTGTCGGAAATAAGGAAGGCCGCGCATTTTAGGTCGGAGATTCCATTGCGGCGCAGCAGGTGGCGATAGGTGTCGTCAAAGGCTTTATCGTAGATGTGGTGCACTGCCAGCGGGTTCCTGGTGGCAAAGCCCATAGATGCAGGGGTGACCTTTCTGCTTTTGCTGCTGTCGTCTGGCGCGGCTTCAGTAAGCTGGGATGGCAGCTTGCTGTAATTGCGGTGCAGAAAGGAGTCCTTCCAGTCTATGGCTCCGGCGCTCTTTGCCGAAGCGTTAGTATCTTTGGCAGCGCTAGAATCGGCGGCTGTATCGGCCATCTCCTTAGCGCATTCCGGGCATTCCGCCTGTGCATCAGATGATGAATTTTCGTCATAGTCTTGCTGAAAAGCGGTGTCAGCTTCTTGGGGAGCGGCGTCTTCCGGAATATCCGAGTCGATTTCAAAGCACTTCGGGCAGGGGCGCAGCTTCATGTCTTCCGCCTGTTTAGGGCTGTCGTAGACCCGTTCTATCTGCTTGGCATCGACATCGGTGGCGCCGAGGCAGTGATAATATTTGCCGCCGTGATCGCTGGTGACATTCTGCTGCGCTTCTGCCGCGGGAAGCAGAGCCTGCCTGACCAGATAGGTGTGGGCGCTGCAGGCGTCTTGGCTGGGCGGGGCATATAGCTTGCGACCCTTAAGATTGGCTAGATTGATGAAGGTGGCCGAATATACGTCGTTTTTCTGCGGATGTAGCAGAAGAATATTCTTGACCGCAAAAAAAGTGGGGGCGTAGCGCGAGTTTAGGGTTAGCTCTGGGGTGGCCAGCAACAGCTGCTGGGTATCTAGGTTTAATTTGTTCACTGCGCGGGAGCTTAAAACAGACGAGCGCTGCAGCACCAGGCGAGGGTCTTTGGTGAGCGATTCGTCGTTTAGCTTTACGGCGGCCGGATAACCGTGGGCGTTGGACTGCAAATCGATAACTCCCAGCTGGGGCCGGCTCGCAAAATCGTCGGGAATGTAAGGCCAGGGGAAATGTAGGAAGGAGGGTTTAGGCGGAGCTGGCCAGTCCTTATGATAGTCTTTAATTATCTGTGCGGAGGTTTGGCTGGAATCATCGGTGATTATAGTATCGCCGTCTGGAGTGATTTTAATGGTTACGCTGCTGTCTTTCGGTACCTTAACCTGAATAGTGCGCGTATTGTCCGATGCTTCTTCTGAGGCTTTTTCGGGAGCGGATGACTCTGTGCTGTCAGCGTTTGCTGAAGGGCTGGGAGGGGCAAGAGAGGGAGCAACCGCGCCGCTTGCTTTATCGGCCGGTGCTGTATCTGCTTGGGCGGGAAGTCCTACCCATAAGCTGGCTGCTAATGCCGAAGCCGCTAATAGATAGGGCATGTACGGATATTTCCTCATAAAAGCCTCCTAAACCGATATTTATACTTTAAAATCTTATTTTTCCACTTTCTCTTCGGGGTTCCCGCTGGATTAGCGATATTGTAAGACCTATGGAGGATTTGCAGACAGGGTTTAAAAAATAATAAGGTTATCAAATTAGTAAAAGTATGAGAATTTAGTTACTTCTGTACCTTTGCGCAGGCTGTGCGGGGTATGCTAGTCCTTTGTAGGGTGCGTTGCGAGAATTATGGATTTAGACTACACAGATTTGAAGGAACGTATAAATAGCGGTGATCCGACGGCTTTGGAGGCTGCGCTTGATGAGTTTAAAAACGGCGAGCGCGGTGCTTATAACTTGCTGATAGAGCTGCTTAAGCGCTCAGAGCCTTACACTGAAAAGGCCTTGCGGCAGCTTTTGGCCAGCGATGACACAGAGGAAGCCGGGTTGGCTTCTGAGCTGGTGACCCAAGCCTATTATCCGTTTGTAGAAGCGCTGTGCAAGTATAAGTTCAAGGGCAAGCCCTCTCAGGAGATTACCGACATAACAGCTCAGATTCTTAGTGTATTTGCCGATGGGGCCTCGCGGCTTCCTCGCGATACGGCCATTAAGAACTATCTGTATCAGTGTGTATGCCGCCAATATCGGAAAAGCGGCTACAGTTGGAGCCCGTCAGCTTCTAAAGGTGCCGATAGCCAGAAGCAGGAGGAGGCTGCGTCCGGGAGAGCTTTAGCTTCGGCAAAAGCGGCAAATACCGAGTCCGCCGCAAATTTGGAGAATCGTATATCTGATCTGATACGCAATTCTTCTGGAGCTAAAAATAACGTAGATCCCGTTTTAGCCCAAACCGCGGCAAAAGCTGTGGTCGATGCCGTGTCTAAGCAGGTGTCCGGTGGAAGCAAGTCTGTTTTGCCTGTTATCGAGGCTGACAAAAAGCAGCCAGTGATTAAGGTTAAGGGGTTACAGGCCGACAGCAATGAAGCTAAAGCTACCAGCCCAGACAGCATTAAGCTGATAGAGGCTTTAGAGCGTATGTCTGAGCGCGACTTTAATAGGTATATGCTGATTGTTACGCATTATTTTGGCAGAAAGGGATATAGTAAGCTCTGCGAGGATTTTAAGCTTACCAGCGATCCTAGAACGAATCTGTATGCCGTAGGCAAATCGCTTTGCGAGGGGATGCTGCAGCTGGGCCGTGAGCTGTTTGGCGGGTGATTAGGTTTTCTGTCCGGTTTAGAGTGCTGGAGCTAAATGGCGTCTGGGCCGCTGCTTAACAAATTATGGCTGGCGTCGGCTAACTGACATTATGGTTATTACGTTAGAGCATTATAATTTAGTAGGTACCGAGTGATGAGCAATAACTGTAAGAATGATAGTATTCAGGCGATGCTGGTGCCCTATGCAGATGGGGTGCTGAAGAATGCGGGAAATCGCCAGACAGTTGAAGATCATCTGAAACAGTGCGCTGAATGCAGGCAGCGGCTTGAGCTGATCCGCAAGACGCTAACGAGTATGGAAACGCTGGCCGTTAGCGGATATAAGCCTCCTATGGAGCCTCATCTCGCCCCAGATTTGCTGTTTGCCTTTGCGCTGGAGCGTTCTCGGATGAACGCTCAGGATTTGGAAAAGGTTAAGAAGCACCTGAGAGCCTGCTTATATTGCCAGAATGAGATTAAGGCTCTTAAAGCCATTGATGAAGATTACCAAAAGCGCATTATTACCGTGGGAACCAGCGATGTGTTCCGCGCTCTTAAGCGCAGCCACGAGGTGTCTAGCTCGGGCTCCTTTGAGTGCGAAGCTCCTACGGTTCCGACGGTTGCCCCTAATCCTGGCTTTTGGGATTATTGGCATCAGATAAGCCTTCGCATTAATTTCCCGCGCGCTGTAGCCGCGGGCGTCGTGGGGCTTTTGTTGCTCTATGCGCTGTCGCAGACTATGTGCAGCGATACTACAAACAGCAATACCTTAGAGAATTTAGCCGACAAAACCGCAGACGCTATTGCTACTCTGCCTTCGCCTGGAGCTTCGGCGATCTCCGTGACCATATCTCTCGACGCCCCTGAGCAGAATGAGAGACTTTGCTATCTGTTAAAGCAGAATGGGGTACCCTTTGAAGATATAGGCGGAAAGGTGCGCATTCCCGCTGATTATGCGGTCAAAGCTCAGCAGATTTGGGCTGAGGCCGTTGAGCGTTCCCATCCAGAGGGGAGCGCTTCCGATACTGAAGTCTCCGCCGATGCCCAGCCCGAGGTGACCTATCAGGAAATCGTTAGCGAGCCTGTCTCCGCGGCTGCGGCTCAGGATGCTGCGGTGTCGGACAGCTGGAACTCTGAGGCGCAGCAGGCCAGCAGTGTGGCGGATACCGCCGCGTCAGTTGCTGAGCCGAGCTATAGCGAGCCAGCTGCCGAAAAGAACGTAGCGACTGCTGACGTGGCCGAGCCGCAGGTGCGACGCCCCGTCGAAAGTGCTCCAAAGGCCATTCTGCGCCCTTTGCATGGAAAATCTGAGCAAAAGGCGGTAACCTCTAGCGCTGGGGTTAAGGAAGTTTATGTGCCCAAGAGCAGTGCTAGCAGGCCCCAGCCGAAGCCGGAGATCGTAGCGCCTACGGCCGCTCCTGTTGTGAGCGCCGACGCAGCGACGGAAAAGGAAGTGAGCGCCAACGATGTTCCGGCGCTTCCTCAGATTGTGCGCGTAGGCGGCGCCCAGCCCCTGCAGCATAGCACAGGCTCGTCTGATGCCGCTGAGACTCAGGCGATAACGCCTACCCCTAGATCTGTATATGAGGGAAATTCCGAAGATGACGGCGGCGAGTCGGTCGTTGGCTCATGGAGCAATGAGACTTAGATGGCGCTGTTATGGAATGCCGTATTCTCGACATAGACGGTTTGCGTTTATCGGCCCACAAGGCGTTCGGGAAGGACAAGCTGCAGGATGCCGGGGTTAAGCTTTCTCTCAACGCCGGCGAAATAGCGATAGCTGTCGGCTTGAACGGCGTAGGCAAAACTGAGCTTTTGGCTGCTGCTGCGGGCAATGTCCGTTCTGATGGCTGTA
Source organism: bacterium (assembly GCA_017444045.1). Lineage (GTDB taxonomy): Bacteria > Vulcanimicrobiota > Xenobia > Xenobiales > Xenobiaceae > JAFSXO01. The sequence goes on from JAFSXO010000359.1 coordinate 5,410, forward strand.
TATCAATATCCGGTGCCAAAGCCGGAAGCCCTGAAGCCAAGCGTTTAGTGGGGTATGTGCCGGCTTCTGAGAGTCTGTATGATGAGCTAACCTGTTTGGAATATCTCAGCGCCTTCGCTGAAATATATGGGGTGGAGAGGCATTATCGGCCTTATATCATTCGCGAAGCGCTGGCTTCGGTGCATTTGGAGGCGCTGGAGGATACGCTGATAGGCGATATTAAGGATAAGTATCGGCGCCGCTGTCTTTGCCTGGCTCGGGCGCTGGTGCACGATCCCCGTCTGCTGGTCATCGATGAAGTCTTTGAGCATGTAGATAACCTGGAGCTGCGCAGCTTTACGGATATACTCAACGGTATCCGCTGCCGCGGTAAGGCGCTGCTGCTTTCGGGGCGGCAGCTGGGCTGTTTAAGTGATCTGGCCGATCAGGTGTGCTATTTGGAAAACGGGCAGCCTTTTTTGCAGGGCAGAATAGCGGATATTGCCGATGAGCTGGCTAATCACCATCTTTTTCAGCTTCAGTATATTATCAAGCCTTATGTTAATGGGTCGGTGCGTTTGCGGTTCGATCGTATCTCAGAAGACAAACGGGTCATATCTGTCCGCCGCAATGTCCAGGACTCGACCTTGATACGCATTATGTTTCGCGGAGAGACGGAAGATTTTAACGCTTGGCTGGCGGAAATGCAGTCGCTGGGCTGCCAGATCGTGTCCTGCTGGGAGGATCACGCGTTTTTCGGGCATGCTGTTTAGCATTTCTGGGTGTTTGCTTAAATGATATCGCTTTAAGCGTATCATAAGAAGGAGATTGCTTCTGTCCCTGGAAAAAAGGAGTCCTACATTTTTGTAGGTTAAGAGCTGCAGCGCATAGTATGCTTTGCGGTTCTCTCTCGAGGGTAACTTAGGCAACCTCGGGGATATAAATATATAGGCCCTGAGGGGGCCAAGAAAGCGAGGGGAGTAGGCTAATGCGTAAATTTACGGCCACACTCTTCCTGCTGGCCACGCTATCGCTGGGAACTCTGGCGGTTACTGCTGTGCCGGCTATGGCTGAGGAGGATATTGGGCAGGTTAACTATCAGACCGATTTAGGTCCGTTCACCTATACAGTTTTTGAATATCCCTCTCATTCCACGAACTTTTTCTTCTATCCTAAAAGCTACGTTGAATTCAATGCTAAGAATGGCAAGTATTGGATGTTAGAGACTTCAAAGTTCAACATGTCAATGGCTACCAATCACAGCAGCGCCAAAGATCTGCTTTGTGGATTTGGGACTCCTTCTAACGGATTAGAGAATTTCGTGGTTAAATTCTATAACCCCAACGATGTGGAGATCGGCAGCTATAATAATGCCCGTGTAAACTCTCCTTGGAGTATTCCTCGTGATGGCGAGTCCTATGAGTATATTAAAGTCCGCGTTGAGAATCATTCTGCGCAGAACATTGATGCTCGCTTCATCGTTTGGGATCCCGTTGATCCCGTTATAGCCCAGCCCATTAATAAGTAGTTTTTGGTCTGAATATATCCGAAAGGCTCGCCTGTTGGCGGGCCTTTTTTTGTCTGTCTGGCCTGACAAAATATATATCCTTAATACTCTTGACAAGCGACCTTCGAAGTGCTATTATTTTTTGGCGTTCGGCACGAGAGAGCTGAGCGCCCGCCTGAAGAGGGCGGCTTTGACAATGATAGAGACTATTGAAAGCGA
>JAFSXO010000360.1 GCA_017444045.1 bacterium
AAGAAGAGGAAGAGGAAGAGGAAGACGAGGAATAGTCACGGCCAGGATTGATAATTACAAAACGCTGCGCGATCCACTCCACGGCGACATATTTTTAACCCGCGACCTAATCAAGCTGCTAGATACCCGCGAAATGCAACGTCTGCGGGGCATAAAGCAATTGGGTACTGCTTCCTTTGTCTATCCTGGAGCGGTTCACACCCGCTTTGAGCACAGCATCGGCACCTGCGCTATGGCGATCAGGCTGCTGGACTGCCTGGCCGAAAAAGGGCACAGCACCGACGCAGACACAAAGCGCGCGGTGCTGGCGGCCGCGCTCGTGCACGATGTAGGCCACATTCCCTATGGGCACACCATAGAAGACGAGCGCAGATTATTTCCGCGCCACGATACGCCGGCACGGCTGCAGCAGGCGCTGACTAGCGGCGAGCTAGGGGCAGAGCTGAAAAGGCAGAACCTCACCGAAGCCGTGCTGAGCATCCTCAACAAGGAATGCGGCCATCCCTGGTGCTGGGAGCTTATTTCCGGCACCATCTGCGCCGATCTGCTCGACTATCTGGCCAGAGATGCCTTTTTCTGCGGTCTGCCTGGCCGCTACGATTCTCGCATTCTGCGTTCAGTTAGCGTATGCTCCGATCATATTTATGTCGATGCCGAAAAAAACGGCATTATCCGCAACGATATCGTATCGGAAGTGATAAATGTGCTGCGGCTGCGCTATTTCTTAACCGAGCGCGTCTTTTTCCATCACACCAAGACGGCCACTGGAGCCATGATATCCTGTGCCGTAGAGCGGGCAGTTGCCAGCGGCATGAAGCAAAGTGACTTATTCAGCCTCACCGACGAGCGTCTCAGCGCCCTGCTGGAATACAAATACGGCGAAGATGCCATTATCAAAAAGCTTCTTTCCTGCTTAGCCAGCAGGCGTCTCTACAAACGCGCTTATGTGCTCACCCGCCAGGTAGACCAGGAATTTAAGGATCGGCTGGTGGCCCAATACCATGAGCATATAGAAGCCCGCGCCGAAGCTGAGGCCATTCTCTGCCAGCGGTGCCACATAGCCCCCGGCGATCTGATCATTTACTGCCCCGCGGCCAACATGCAGCTAAAAGAGGCCAACGTCCTGCTAAAAATAAACAGCGATGTGCCCCGGCCGCTGTCCAATATGAACGTCCCCGAGGTTGCGGTCATGCGCGAGAACTACCGCAATCTATGGCGCTTTTATGTATTTCTCAATCCTAAACAGTTTGGCAAGATACGCCGGGTTTCCCAGGTCTGCGAGGAGTTTTTTGGCTGCGAGAATCACCTGCCCGCTCTGCAGAGTCCCCAGCTATATATGGGAATTTAGCAACGCCTGCTAGCGTTATCCTCTGGCTCGCCCTCTATGTCATTGGCGCGGCTTATCCATCTGCCATCCTTTATAAAGCGCAGCAAAGCCATGACGCCACGGGATCTGGCGCACTCGTAAAGGCATTAGAAAAAGGAAGTGAAAAACATGCAATTACATGAGTACTCAGCCCTAGACCTAGCTGAACTCATTCTCAGTAAACAGCTATCTCCGCTGGAGCTGACCAAACACTGCCTGCAGCGCATCGAAAAATACAGCTCAGAATTAAACGCATTTATAACTGTAGACGCTCAGGGCGCCCTGCTGGCCGCTCAAAAAGCTGAATCGCAAAGCCCAGCGGGTCTGCTTCACGGCCTGCCCATAGCGATCAAAGACCTATCCCTTACTAAAGGTCTGCGCTCCACCTCGGGCTCTCTGCTTCAAAAGGATTATGTACCCGATGAGGATTCCGTAGCTGTCGCCAGAGTGCGACAGGCTGGAGCTATCATTGTCGGCAAAAGCAATACCCCCGAATTTGGCTATAAAGGGGTAACCGATAACCGGCTGCTGCCGCCCTGTGCCAACCCTTGGGATACCTCGCGCACTTCCGGGGGCTCCAGCGGCGGTTCCGCGGCGGCAATAGCGGCGGGGCTATGCCCGCTGGCCGAAGGAACCGACGGCGCCGGTTCCATCCGCATTCCCGCTGGCTTCTGCGGCGCTGTAGGCGTTAAGCCCAGCTTTGCCCGCGTACCGCGCTATCCCATCCCCGATATTTATTACAATTTAAGCCACACCGGCCCCATAACCTCCACCGTGGCCGACGCCATTCTGCTACTGGCCGTACAGTCAGGTCCAGACCTGCGCGATCCGCTGAGCATAACCGATTCGCTGTTTGCCGCTCCGGAATGCGAGCAGCTGGAAAGAGCCGTTTCTCCTAGCCAGTTTTATCGCGCCCTGCGCGATTTCGTCACGGTCACCGACCGTGATCCGAAGCTGCGCCTAGCCTGGTCAGCGGATCTGGGCTATGCTCCAGTCGAGCCGGAGATACAGGCTATCTGTCAGCAGGCTGCGCAAAAGCTAACCCAGCTGGGACACAGCATAGACGAGGACTGCCCAAGCTTCAGCGATCCCGAGCCGATTGAGCTGAATATTTGGAATACGGTATATGCCGAGCGCTATGCTCCGCTGTCACCGGAGACACGCGCTCAGCTCACTCCTGAACTGGCCGGCTTAATAGATTTGGGCACTCAGGTCAGCGCCTACCAGATGGGGCGCGATGCCATGGAGCGGACAAAGCTTTATTACAAAACGCAGAGCTTCTTCGAAAGGTACGATGTGCTTATCACACCTACGCTTCCAGTCGAAGCATTCCCCAAAACAATGCAGCGCCCTCAAAGCATAGCAGGCCGCCCGATCACCACGCTGTTTGGGTGGACGCCCTTTACTTATCCCTTCAACCTGACCGGACAGCCCGCTGTTACCGTTCCCGCAGGCTTAACTGCCCATGGTCTTCCCGCTGGCATTCAGCTCATAGGGCCGCGCGGAAGCGAAATGCGCCTGCTTAAGCTGGCCTCCCAGTTTGAGCAGATAGCGCCATGGACTCGTATCGCCCCTGCCTTCAGAGACTGAGCTTTAGTGCTTTGCCAGCATAATCAATAACTAAAGCCATAATGCTCGCAGGTTAGCTAACCGCTAACCTGCTTAGCATTAGCTGCCTGATCGGCGGCTTCGGTATCGGGCTTGCAAAGAGCGATAGCTAAGCTCTTTAGCAGGGCAACTATGGGAGAGGCAAACACTACTCCCCAGAAGCCAAACATATTGCCCAGAATAATCATGCCCAGAGTTAAGCTCAGGGGATGCAGCCCCAAAGAAGAGCCCATAATACGCGGCACCAAGATATTATTCTCGAGCTGCTGAATCACAGTATAAATAGCCACTACAATAAGGGCTTTAGCGATGCCGCCACCTGGAATGGCCAAGG
>JAFSXO010000361.1 GCA_017444045.1 bacterium
AGGATTTGCGTGCCGTCATCGCTTACCGTATAACCGTTAGGAACGATATATAGCTCCGCGTAGTTTACAGTTACTGCGATATTGACGATATTTGAGGTCAGATCATCATAGACAGCCTTGATGGTAGCCGTGTCGGCAGCGGTAGCCTCATCGGATATGCTGACGCAGAATCCAGTGTTGGCAATGTTAGCGGATTCGGTAGTCAGGACGGCCTCAGCTGTGTTGCCTAGGAGCTCGTAAGTGACGGCAGTGCCATCATTTTTGGCTCCGATAGCCACAAAGACATGCTCATGGCCGGCGGCAATGCCCTGCTCCGCGGGCAGCTCGTCGGCGGCGACCTCAGTGCCGTTGGGATCAACAATCGAGGTGTGATCATCGTTAACGGCATACCCCTCGGGCGCCAGATAGAGCGCGGTGTAGGTGACAGGAGCTGCGACGGTAATGCTAACCGCGTTGGAGGTGAGCTCGTCCATGGTAGCCTGTATGCTCGCCGTGTCGGCAGCGGTAGAACCAGCCGCGACGCTGACCTTAAAGCCGTCGTTAGTTATGTTAGCGGATTCGGTGGTCAGAACTGCTGTGGCCGTGTCGCCGAGCAGCTCATAGGTGACACCGGCGTCATCCTGCTTGGCTCCGATGGCCACAAAGGTGTGCTCGCCGCCGGCGACAATCTCCTGCTCTCCGGGCAGGTTAGCAGGGTCTGCCTCGGTTCCGTCGGGATCGAGAATTTTGCTGCCGTCACGGCTCACCGTATAGCCATTGGGAGCGAGGTAAAGCGCGGTATAGTCGGGAGCGGCGGGCTCCACGCTGACCTCATGCTCGCTGAACAGACAAGTAAAGCCCAAATTGTAAACATAGAGATTCGCGGTTCCCTGAGCTAAAGCGTCCAGCACTCTGTATTCATCGCTTTGCTGAGCTGAGTTATCGACCACATCAGTCGCGTCGCTGATAATTCCGCCCAGAGAAAAAGTTCTTTCCTCATTAATGACAGAATCATAGAAGTAGTCGTCACCATGCCAGGTTACGAATACCTTAGCATACACCTTATCGCCAGACGTAAATCTGTTGGTTTCCTGGCTCAAGCTGTCGTAGGTCTTAATGGTAAAATAGACATCGTCGGCATCGCAGTCGATAATGATGTCTCCATCCCTGTTGCGAGAAGCAAAATCCGTGTGGATATATTTGCAGTTGGTGGCGAATTTCTCATCGCCTTCCTTGTAATAGAAGTAAAGCTCGATATGCCTGACATAGCCAGACACGTTAAGCTTTGCCAGATAATCGCCATTCTCAGCCTTTTGCATTTTGGCGATTTCGGTCTCCTCTATGGCGAACTTACTGTCCTTTTGGCCTTTAGCATCATAAGCGTAGCCGACCACATGCGTGGCGCTTGCTTCAACGGCCTTATCCAAGATATTCTGGCTGAATTCGTAGTAAATACTGTACCGGCGGGCAAGGTCATTACTGTTGTTGTAATAATCCCCATCCCTGTACCTACCGCTACAGCCTGTTAGTGCTATGCCTAACAGCAAGCTCAGGGCCAAAAATAACGAGACGAGCTTCCCAGCACTCTGCTGACGGATCCTCATTATCAGATCACCTTCTTATGGTAGTAATGAAAAACTGTCCGTAAATTATGACAGGACAGAAACATAAAAAAAGAATACATGGTTCACTTGTGCTAAGCTATATCCTGCCAGCACGCTTAAGCTCTCGACAGTGAATTGCGAGCGGAGTTGGCCCAGCTTCTGGCAGGTTAAGCCTGGCAAACGACAAATTTTATAAAGTCACCGTACACTTTTTAGGAGATAGTTTTCGTGTCTGAAGAACAGATTATACGCACTTCCTCGTCGGTATGCCCCACATGCCTGCGCGAGGTTCCCGCCAGGGTAGCAGAGGAAGACGGCAAGGTTTATCTGCGCAAGGAATGCCCCGAGCATGGCCCCAGCGAATGTCTGCTTTCCGAGCATGCCTGGTACTACAAAGCGCTGGACCGCTATTTCTTTTCAGTTATGCCTCCGCAGGTTAAGCAGCGCGACTATCTGATCCGTATGACCGAAAAGTGCAACCTGCAGTGCCCGATCTGCCTGGCTTCTGCCGACGGCGACCAGAACAGTCCCCCGCCTACTCCCGATATGGAGCTGGCTAAGCTGATTGAGTTTATGGACACCCATCCCAAGGGCTCGCTTAAAATTGACCTGATCTCCTCAGAGCCAACCCTTTGCCCTGATCTCCCCGATTTTCTGCGGGCCATCCGCGAGCGCGGCCATATATCGTCCCTGCATACCAACGGCATACGCCTGCGCGATCTCGAATATCTGAAAACGCTTAAGGAGGCAGGGCTTGACGAGGTATTCCTGCAGATGGACGGCTTTGACGATGACGCGTATATGCGCATCAGAGGTGCCAAGCTGACCGATCTCAAGCTTCAGGTGCTGGAAAATCTGCGCCAGGCCGGCGTGGCCACCAGCCTGGTCATGGTGATAATGCCCAAGGTCAACGAGCGCGAGGTGGCCAAGGTGCTGGATTACGCCCGCCAGCACAGCTTTATCCGCGAGGTTATGTTCTTGGGCACCCGGGCGCTGGGCTACTTCCGCGACAGCGATGCCCTGCTGATGCCAGACCAGGTTATCGACATTGTAAACCGCGAAACTGGGCTGTGCCCCCGCGAGGAGGTATTCTGCTTCCAAAAGCTGTACTTTGCCCTGCTTTCAGTGCTGGGAGTGCGCAAATGTCTCTACGTGCAGCACAATCTGCTCATCCGCGACGGCGAGCGCTACAGGGCCATAAGCGATTATGTGAACTGGAAGCGCGTCGAGCCCGTGCTCGATCAGCTCCCCCATATAGGCTTTGGCTTCTGGGCCAGGATGCGCTGGCTGCTGCGTCTGGGCATATCGATGATCAGCCCCCGGGCATTTAAGCTGCTGCCGGACTTCTTCTCGCTGTTCCTGCGCCTCAAATTTGGCTGGCGCCTCAAAGCTCTGCCCTTCAGGCCGCTGCTTATCGGATATATTACCGCCTGCGATCCTTTAAATGTAGACAGGCAGGTCGGCCAGTACTGCGGCAAGGGCGAGTTCGCTAACGATATCGGCCGCAACGAATCCGGCTCGGTGGCCAATATTGAGCGCGAGCGCTATTGGTACGCGCTGCGCCAGAGCAATGCCGGCCCTGCGCGCAGAGAATAGACAATTGAGCCAGCAATAAATAATCGAACCAGCGCCAGGCATTTGTCTGGCGCTGGCGCTGTTTCTGGCTGTCAGCCGCACTCCTGCCAGATTGCTGCCCCCAGCCCTGTAGGCATAAGCGGCAGGCGTCCCTGCGCTGTCTCGGCTTCGCGGCCGCTGAGCACCTCTCTCCAGCGGGTACCGTCGGCAATGGCGGCGGGGCGCACATCTACCGAGCTTTCCGCCTGGTCGCTGCGGTTTAGGGCGATCAGCCAGCGCTCCTGGCCGTTTTCGCGCAGGTATGCTACTCCCTGGGGATGGTCAAGCATCTGCAGGCTTCCGCTCTGCAGAGCCGATGATCGGCGGCGCAGCGCGATAAGGCGCCGATAATAATCGAAAATCTCCGTATTCCAGCGCTCGCGCTGCCATTCCATGGGACGGCGGCAGTCGGGATCGCCTCCCCCGACCATGCCGATCTCGTCGCCGTAATAAACGCAGGGCACTCCCTGGAAGGTAAACTGGAAGGCTATGGCCAGCTTTAGCAGCTCGGCATTCTCCCTGGCCATGGTGTAAAAGCGCGGAGTATCGTGGCTGTCCAGCAGATTGAGCTGGCCAATGGCCACGCGTTCGGGCACGGCGGCGCGGAATTGGTTTATCTGGCTGATAAAATCTGCGGTGGGCAGATAGCTGCAGTCTGCTCCCGGGCGGTCATGGCCGGTCTGCTCGGCTCTGAAGGCCTCGAAATTGCGCCCGCAGATCCATTGCAGCGCGGGGACGGTAAAGCCTCGGTAGTTCATGGTGGCATCTAGTTCATCGCCCTGCAGATGGCTGGTACCATCGAAGAAATGCTCGCCTAAAATCCAGGCGTCCTGGTTTTCGGATTTGATGGCGCGGCGCATAGCCCGGCCAATTTTGTGATCGAGCTGGTGGCATCCGCGCCGGCCCAGCATGTTGGCCACATCTATTCTCCAGCCGTCGATGCTGTACGGAGGGCGCAGCCAATAGCGCATAATCGCCTGATGCCCTTCGTACATGCGCTCGCGCAGCAGGCGGCTGGCGTAATTCAGTCGCGGCAGAGTGTCAACCTCGAGCCAGCACTCGTAATCGTCGGGATGGCGGCGGAAGCTGAAGAAATTCGCCTCGGGCGCGTGCAGGCTCTGCTGGGCCGACTGAAACCAGGAATTCTGGCAGCCGCAATGGTTGGGCACGATGTCCAGAATCAGCCGCATTCCGCGCCTGGACAACTCCTGACGCAGGGCGATCAGAGCCTCGTCTCCTCCCAGGTGGGGATCGACGTGGTAATAGTCGGCCACATCGTACTTGTGGTTGCTGGGAGCGGTAAAGATAGGATTGAGGTATAGCGCGGTTACGCCAAGCTCCTGCAGATAGTCCAGCTTGCTTATTATTCCGGGAATATCTCCGCCATAAAACACATGGCTTCTGGCATGGTCGGCGGAAAAGCTGTGCCAGTCGCACCTTTCCACCGGATTAGAGCCTAAGAAATACTCGCCGGTGCGCACAGAGATAGCGTCGTTGCCGTTGCAGAAACGGTCGGGAAAAATCTGATAAAAGATCGCCTCGGGAACCCAGTCGGGCAGATGGTTAAGGCATACTAGCTTAAAATTGTTGCAGTCCAGAGGCGTATAGCGCGTACACCCGGCTGCTCCCAGCCAGTGCGGACCCGCGTCGGTGTAGACTAAAAAGCGGTAATCGAACTGAGGCACAGCGATCTGCACCTCTGTCTCCCACCACTGCACGCCATTATTGTCGGCAGCGCGGCGCAGCGGGGTGAAGATCTCCTCGCCCTCCGGCGTGCTGCGCAGAAGCACCTTCGCTATGGGCAGGCTGCTGTCGGCGCGCAGGCGCAGGCGAACCGTTTCTCCGATGGCGGCCTTGCCTAATACATAAGGCGGCAGCGCGCTGTGAAATACAGAACTTATCATCGTTAAATTTTAAGCATTATCGCGGGGCGCACGATGCCATAGCCCAAGCCCACGCTTAAGCCGAAGGTATCTATATTGCCGTCATAATCAATGTCGCAGGCAGTGCAGGACGGGCCGCCTGGAGTGTACGCGGTTCCACCCGGAGAGCGCAGCCACCACCATCCGCATCCTTTAAGACTTCGCTCCTCTTCCTCCTCAGTCTCAAACTGCCAGGCTCCGTTGTTGGCGGCGTATGGCGTGGGACGGCAGCATCTGTCTCTGCTGTCGCGGAACAGCCCGTCAACTTCTTTAAGGCTGAGCAAAAATACACGGTCAGAGGTAGCGTTGCCTCCCGGCGTGCTGTATTCGTGATTGTCCTCATTGCTGAGCATCACTGTGAGTATGCAGTCCTGCTCCAGTTCATTGAAGGCTTTAGAAAGAAATCTATTGTTGAGCCATTTGCGCAGGCTGCATTTTTCCCAGGTAACTCCCTCAAGCTCATCGTGGTAAGAACGGCTGTCCAGACCGTAGCGCGAAACCGCCAGCATACGGTTATAGCCGCGCCGCAGTACCCTCCATTCGATTGGGGCTTCAGCACCGTTGGCCAGGTAGCTGTAGGAGCCGAATTCAAAGTATTCTCCTACCTGGCTGTTGTGGTATTCCGGAAGCGAGAGAAGCCGGCTTGTGTCGATATGCTCTTCGGATTCCACGGATTCCAGCGCGGTATCGCTGTGGCCTGCGGTTCTCAGCCTGGTGCCGCACGTTTTGCAAAACAGGCTGTCGCTGTCATTGCGGGTGTTGCATTGTATGCACATTATAAACGTTGGCAGCAGAGTTGCGCAATTCTTGCAGTATTTGCTGTCGGTATCGTTATGGGTATGGCACTGCGGGCATACTATGGAGGGTCTGCTGTTTAGCTTTGCGCCGCAGTAACAGCAGTATTGCTTCTCACAATGCTGGTTCTCTTGATTGGCACTGCGCATGCACCGGACTCCTATTCAAGAATGCCTTGAAGGTTTGACAAGAAACCATTTATCCCCTTTATGGGCGATAAAAAAGTCACTTATTCAAGGGGCAACGGTTACAGGCCAGCGATTAGCTAAAATGTTAGCATCCTAAATCCATCTAAAGGACGAATGCTTCAGGCTGACAATATTTTAGCATATTTATTTGTGTAATATGCCTTGTGTTTTATACATTCATATATGATATTGTGTTGCCGTATATTCTCGTAATTACGTTGATATAAATTCATTTATAATTAATTATTTAATAATATTCATAATTAAATAATTAAAGGGATTTGATAGCAATTATTGGAATTGTATAGCCATGAGTGGCAACGAAAAGATTTTGGTATTAGAGGATAATGCGGAGCTGCGCGGCCAGATCGCCAGCTCCCTGCGCGAAGAGGGCTATGATGCTGTGGAGGCGAGCCGGTCTGAAGCTCCGGCCCAAGCTGCCGAGCTAGGTGGGCTCGACATGATTGTGCTGGATATGCTCCAGCCGCTGGCAGACAGCTTCGGTGTGGCGGATATGCTGCAGGACTGCCTGTGCAGCACATCGGTTTTATTTCTAATCGGCGACAGCGCTTCTCAGCTCCCCTTTTATGCGGCCTGGCGCCCGGATGCCCTGAATTGCCTGCGCAAGCCTTTTGGATTGGGGCTGCTGGCGGGCAAGGCGGAGGCTATGCTCAGGCGCCTGAGAAAAAAAAGGCTGATCAGGGAAGCAGAAGCGCGGCATAGCGCTTTGGCAGCCTGGACGGCTGAGGTGCTTTTGGGCCAGCTCCAGCCAGAAAGACTAGCTGAAGACGGGCGCCGCAGAATTAAGGAAGCCGCCAGTTTAGCGCAGCGCCTGGGCGGGCTTATTGGGCTCAGGGCGCCTGATTGCGCCGAGCTGGGAGCGTTTGCCGCCCTGCTGAGCGCCGGTGCGGATCTGCCTTCTGAAGGGCCGTCGCTGGAGCTGCTGCCGGAATGCCCCATATTTATCCGAACGCTTGCCGAGCAGCCCCACAGCCTGCCCGCTTTATTGGCGCGTATGGCTGCCGCGCATGTTTGGCAGCGCGAGCCTCCCCAGGAGCTGCGCGAGCAGTACGGTTATTTGCTGGCGCACGGCTTGGCTGACTGCCTGTGCGGGGGAGAAGCCGTCTGCGGCAGAGGCTGCGAAACGGACGAGAACCTGCTTAATCTGGGACGGGCACTGCTGGCTGCAGGCGACGGGGATAATGCAGTCCAGGCATTTCAGCAGGCCGCCGCAGAAGCCGCTCCGCGCCAGCGTTCGGCGGCATATCTGCATCTGGCGGAAGCGGCGCGACTGTCGGAAAACTACAGCGAAATAGCCGCGTATGCCGAGCAGGCTGCCCAGCTGGCTCCGGCTCTGGGACCATATCAAAGCGCGATAATCCACCTGCGCTGCGCTTTATGCCTTATGCTGGCTGGCCTTTCTGGCGCCAGCGATTATTCAGAGACTGCCTGCCGTCTGCTGCGCCTGCTTGGGCGGGAGCCGGAGCTCTCCAGGGCAAAGCTCGCTATGGCTGCGCAGGGGCATCTGCCGGATGAAGAATTGCAGCCTGCTTTAAGACGCTGGCTTAATTCCGCCAGCATGCCCGCGATCCAGCAGGATGCCGCCTGGCTCGTACCCCACCTTCTGCGCCGCTGCGGAGGCTCAGAGGCTTCTCCTTACATCTGTCTCCTGCTGCGCCTGGCTCGTCTGTTTCCCCAGCCGTTTGCGGACTGCGCCGGAGACAGCGACGCGCCTGCGGAACTGCGCCAGGCAGCCGCCGGAATGCTGCAGAAGTCAGCGCTGTGGCTCGGCCCTGAGATGAAAGAACAGCTTCAGAAAGATCTGGCTCCCAATTGCGGGACACTCCTGGCAGGCGCAAGCCTGGAAGCATGGTACTGCCGAAGCTCTTCTCGCCCGCTTTGGCGGGTGTCCTCCTTCGGCGAGCTGAGCGTGGCTGTTGGCGGCCGGGCTGTCGCCGAAGGAGACTGGCCCACCAGCAAGGCCAAGTATCTGTTTGTCTATCTGCTCTGCCATCCGCACGGAGTCTCAGACGAGGCTATTCTGGAAGAATTCTGGCCGCGCAACTGGGAAAAGGCCAGACAGAATCTCTACACGGCGACATCTGCCCTGCGCCGCCTTTTCAGAAAATACTGTCCCGAAGGCGCTGACTGTATTGTGCGCAGCAATGGCCGTCTGCGGTGGCGCGAGGATCTGCCGCTCTGGTTCGATCTGAGCGAGGTGCGCCGTCTGGCCGACAGAGTGCACAGCTCGGCCAGCCAGCCGGTCTGGCAGCGCATTGTAGGCTTAGTGCGCGGGGTATTTCTGGCTGACTGCGCTATGAACTGGACCGCTCCTATACGCGCCGAGATGGACAGCCTGCTGCACCGCGGTCTGCTCTGGCTTAGCCAGCACTGCGCCGAGCAGCGCCAGAGCGAAGAGTGCCTGCAGTATGCCAGCCGTCTGCTGGAGATCGATTCTGCCGATCAGCAGGCCTGCGAGCTGGCGCTTAATGCGCACCTGCAGCTGGGGCAGACCGCCCGCGCCATCCGTTTGTACAGCAGCTTCTGCCAAAGGCTGCGCCGCGATCTTAACGCGGTGCCGACTGCCGGCATGATGCGCCTTTATCACCGAGCGAGGATGGGCCTGCATGACTGAAGCAGATTATTCACGCGAAAGCAAACATACCCAATATATCGGCACCGCAGCTCTGGCCGCCTCAGTCCTGCTGATAGTGCTTGCCCTCTTTAAGGTAGAGCCCTGTCCAGAGGCATTAAGCCGCACCGACGGTCTAATATGGCTGGCAGGGCTGGCCGCTGAGCTAGCCAGCCTTGCTCTGTCAGAAGGCAGTTCCTTCAGTATGGCGATGGTCTTCTGGAGCTGGCTGTTCTGGCGCAGCCCGGCGTACAGCGCCTGGGCTGTTGCAGGTGCAGCGCTGGGAAAGGCGCTGAAAGCGGCTATCGGCCAGAAGCGAGGCTTAGCCGGCTGGAATGCCTGCATGATCAGCATTCTGGGCACCGCAGTTCCGCTGGCCTTGGCGCGCTGTATGCTGCTGTGCCTTCCCGGGCACTGGAGTCCGGCTTGCCGGGAGACGTCCGTGCTGCTGGTGATGTCCCTGTCCTTTGCGCTGGCCCAGCAGATGTGGCCGGCTATAAGCCTAGGCGCAGGCAGCAGCGAAAACGCAGGCGATAGCGGAGACAATGCCAGGACTAAAGGCAGCGCCGCGCTTACGCCCCAGCTTGGCATAATAGCCCTGGCTCTGCCGTGCCTGGGACGGCTGGCTGCTGGCGATGTCTCCCCGCGTTTGGCTTTGCTGAGCTGTGCCCTGATGTATGCGGCATTCGCCAGCGCGGCCCGCTGGGCAAGGCGCGCTGTGGAGACACAGAATATGGCCCGGCTCAGCCGTCAGCTAGACGTGATCGGCTATAAGCTGGAAACCGAGCGCGCCGGGCATAGGTGCACCAGCCAAAGTCTGGATCAGTTGCGCGATCAGCAGAAAAGGAATGAGCACGTCCTGGCGCTGTGCCGCAGCTGCCGCGATACCGCCGAGCTGCAGAGTGCTGTTTTCGGCTGGTGCCGCACCATGCTGGGCACCGGCACCAGCATTATTTTTCAGCGCGATGAAAACGGAATATATCCCGCAGGCTGGGACAGCCCATACAGCGGGATACTGGAAAGCTGGCGGCTTCTGGAAGCTCGCGAGGCTGTCGCTGAGCTGGCTTTTATGCACCGGCAGCCGCAGTTCTATCCTCCTTCGCCTTACAGCGATACCCTCAGCATATGGCCGGCGGCTCTGGCGTCGTCATCAGATCTGAAGGACGCGTACAAAAGCGCTTTTCTGTGGGGCGAAAATGGGGTGCTTTATATAGGCACCTCCCAGCGCCTCAGCGAGGAACAGCAGCAGTTCGCTGCTTTTTTGGCCCAGGAAGCTTCTGCCTGCTGGGATAGGATGGCCGCTATAGAGTCGAAAAAGCAGCAGTGCCTCGCCCTTAGCCAGCGCCAGGCCGATCTTTATGTATGGACGGCAAAGCTGGAAAAGATACTGCGCTCTCTGCCGCAGATAATAGGCCTGCCCAGCAGGGAGATGCTGCAGCATTTGGGGGAGCTTACGGCAGAGCTGGTCAGCGCTCCGCGGGCCCGGGTCATGCTCGGCGCCGATATACTTCCGCAGTATTCGCTGTTTTGGGATATGCTGGCAGAGCATCGGCTGCCGCTGCTGCTGGAGGATATCAGCCTCACGCGCTTCGAGCCTCCTGCGCCGGGAACCAGAAGCCTGCTGGCCGTGCCCGTGCTCGAGGCAGATGCCGCAAAAGCGCTGATAGTAGCCGAGTCCGACCGGGCGCAGGCCTTCTCGCGCTGCGATCAGGACGCGCTGACACTGCTGTCCCTGCAGGTGGCAGCTCTGCTGCGCCGCAGAACGCCTTATTAACGTCTAATGCCAGTAACTTAAGAGTCATGGCATTGGCTTATTCATGAGCGAATGATAGGCTAGCTGACGCTAAAACTAACGTCTATTCTTTGGCGGTATCGTCGCTGTTTTCGGCGGTCTCGGCGTTAATCTCTGACTGAGACTCAGTTTTGGTCTCTGTTTGCGGCGCTGCTTGGGCTTCTTCGTCAGGCTCCTGGGAGGATGCGGCGGGCTTAATGCGCTTGGAGCTCCAGAAACCGTACACCAGAATAAGCGCGGCGGTTACAAAGCCCACTGCGGCCATGACAAACCAGATATTGCCCACGGAATAGGAGTGGTACAGAGTTTTGGTCAGCGCGTCGGCATTCTGTCCTGTAACCTCGACGAGCCTGCTGAAAGCCTCGCCGTGCGGGATGGCGTTTACGGCGTCGGGCATCCAGCCGTGGTCCTGCTGCAGAAGCTGGCGAGCAATGCGGTCCTTCGAGGCGAAGTGATCGTACAGCGAGGGGCCTACCATGCCCTCTATTGTGCTGCCGATGGCGAATGACATCTGCCCCAGGCCCAGATACATGGCCTTTTTGTCGGCTGGCGCCAGATGGCTGCCGACATATTCGCTGAATTTGGGGCTGGAAAGCATTTCGCCCACGCTGAAAATGGCGACCGAGATAAGCGCCAGCCAGCCGGTATTGGCTAGTCCTATGAAGCACAGCGCCAGCGAGGACAGCGCGGTTCCCAGGGCTATGCTGCGCAGGATTTTCATTTTGGAGGACAGCCAGGCGAAGAAGAAGCAGAACAGCATGATCATGCCCGAGTTGACGTTGAGCAGTCCCTCAGGCTGGATTCTCGTTCCGGTCTTGTCCAGAATGCACACAAAGCTGACGATGCCGTTCTTAATGTTGACGACCTGGGACACGCTGTTGACAATATCGCGCGTATCGACCCAGTCGTCTAAATGCAAGGGCAGCACATCGAACAGGGAGTTGAACATGAAGTAAAAGCCGGTGAAGATGGCCAGGAAGTATATAAGCTCGGGGCGCCAAAGCTCGTGCCAGGTCTCGGCGGCTAGGCTCTGCTGGGGCTTTCCTTCTGCCTGGCGTTTGGCCAGGGCAGCTAAGCGCTCTTCTTTGCCGGGCTCCTTGTAGGTAAGCAGGAGCAGGAAGTTGCAGGCGATGATGCAGGCGCAGGCAATGAATACGAATTTCCAGTCCATCTTGCGCATCAGGCCGGCGAGAAGCGGGCCTAAAAAGCCGCCCAGGTTTACCGTCTGATAGAATATGCCCCAGGCCATGGAGCTGTTGGAACGGTTGGTAGCCTTGGCCAGAGTTCCCTGGATGCCGGGCTTAAAAATCGCCGTACCGGTGGCCAGGCAGATCGCGCCCAGCATGAACCCGAGGTACGAATGGAAAGCCGCCATGATAAGATAGGCGGTGATCTTTATGCAGGTGGAGACCCCGATCATAAGCTTATAGCCGTAGCGGTCAGCCAGGCCTCCGACAAAGATGGGAATGGTGCCCTGGAATCCGGACCATACCATCAGAATGGCTCCGAATTGGGTGGGCGTAATGCCCAGGCCGCCCTGAGAGGCCGGAGATTTGGCGTACAGTCCGCAGACCGCGCGCACCCCGTAATAGGCCAGGCGCTCGATCATCTCCATAGCGCCCACTATCCAGAATACATAGCCCAGGCTAAGGATTGAGGCTATCAGCCCCAGCTGTTTTACGTCGGTTGAGCCCCAAGGCTTGCGTCTGCTTATTCCCATTTTTCCTGTCCTATTTTAGTTTGAAATAACTAACGCCGCGTCAGGAACAGCGCTTGTCCCTGCGTGGCGTCAGATGCGGCTGAGCAAGACTACGCTCTGCCGTTATTGCCGCGGTTTTTAAACAGGCGCCCCACCAGTGGGGTACCGCTGCTGCGGGCAGGCGCAGGCGGGGTGGCCTCGTGGCTGCCGCTATCTTCGCCGCGTATCTGCTTGGCCAGGATCTCCGACCATTCGCGGCGCTCGCGCTCATGCTTCTGCTGCAGCTCGTAGAGTGCCCGCTGGCTGTTGTCCAGCTCATCGCGCAGATTGGCGCGCTCGATGCTGGCTTCTTCGATCAGGCGGTCCTTTTCGCGGGACTCCTCCTCATAGAGAGCAAGCTTGTTCAGAATGGCGCGGTCTGAGGTTATGCTGGATTGGCCAATACCGCCGATGCTCTGCTGCTGCTCGAGCGCGGACTGGATAGCACCGATTTGGCTCTCGTATTCGGCCTGGATAGCGCCGACCTTGTCCTCGTAATCGTTAAGCTGCGCTTCTATGGCATCGCGCTCGCTCTGCAGGCGGGCGCTCTTTTCCTTGGCTATCTCCAGCTCCTGGCGCAGGGTAGCCATCTCGTTCTGCAAAGGCAGCGAAGCGTTTTTGTTGGCGCGCTCCTGATCGTTGCGAACCTCTTCCAGCTCGGCGCGAAGAGCCTGAATTTTGGCCTGGAAGGTATTGATGCGCTTCATCAGCCGACTGCGCTCAATCTCCAGCTTAGCGCAGTTGTCCTGAAGCTCGCGCTGCGAGCTGGCCGACAGCTCCAGGGCAGCCTTATTCTCCGCAACAGCTTTATTGAGAGCGGTCTTCAGTTCCTCAATGCGCTGCTGCAGAGCCTCCTCCTTTTGGGCAAAGCTCTTCTGCTGCTCGAGCTGCTGCTTCTGGGCTGCTTCCAGCTGCTCCGACAGAGAGCTGCTGGCGCTGATTTCCTTGTCCTTGGAGGCCAGGCGCTCCTCCATATCCCGCTGCTCTTTATCATGCTCTGCCTTCAGGGCGGAAAGCGACGAGGTTAGCTGGGCATTCTGCTCGCGCAGACTGGCGATCAGCTCGGACATATTGGCTTTGCTGGAATCGAAATCCGCGACGATGCTTTCCAGCTCGGCTAAGCGGGCGTCTTTGGTATGCAGCTGCGCTTCAAGCTTCTGCTTGTCTTCAGTGATGGAATCGATGGATTCCTGCAGCTTAGCCTTGTCGTCAAGGTGTGTGCCTTCTGACTGGCTCATCTCATTAAGCTTAGCCTCTTTTTCGGCCATGCTGTCCTGAAGCTTGCGCACCGAGGTCTCCGCATCGTTGACAGAGCATTCCAGCTCGACAATGCGGCTGTTCAGCTCGCGCACCTTGTCCTTCAGGTCGCTGCGCTCGCTCAGAAGCTCCTGGTTGGTAACCTCTTTGTCTGCCAGAGCGCTCTGCAGCTGCCCTACCTCGGTCTCGTACCGCTCTTTGACGGTGTTCAGTTCCGTCTGCATAGCTTCGGCGTTTTTGGCGCGGTCGGCATTGTCCTGACATTCAGACCGCAGCTTTTCCAGTTCTGCCTTTAGGAGATCCTGCTCTTCGCAGAGCTCTTCGTAATCGGCCTGAATCTTAGCTCTGGCCTCGCCGGCGGCAATAAGCTCATCCTCCTTGCGCTGGCACTCCTCGCTGACGGCATCGCGATCGGCGCTTAACTGATGGTACTGCCGGCGCAGCTCATCGAGCTGCTCGTTAAGAGAGACTATCTCTTCATTGCGGTCCTTCTCGGCTGCGTATTTATCCTGAGCCTCCTGCAGATCTGCCTTAAGCTTGTCGCATTCCTGGCGCAGGGTGTCGGCCTCAAACTGGGCATCGCCATAAAGCTGCGAAAGGCTGGTGTTTTCGGTGCGCAGTGAGTTGTAGCTGATGGAGCTGCGCTCGGCTTCCTCGCGCAGCTTGCTTATCTGCTGCTTTAAGCTGTCGATATTCTGCTGGGCTTCCTTGTGCATGCTGCGGACCTTGTCAAGCTCAGTATGAGCCTAGTCGGCGGGCAGCTCGCGATCCTGCAGCACCTGCTGCGCTGCTTCCAGCTCGCGCTGTACCGACAGAAGCTCCGTATGCTCCTGCTCGTGTGTCTCTTTCAGGGAAGCGTGCTCGCCTTCCAGCTCGGAATGCTCCTTTTTCAGGGCGGCATGCTCCTTGTCCAGAGCGAAATGCTTATCCTTTAGCGCGGAATGCGCCTGCTCCAGAGACATATACCTGCTTTCGCCGTCGGTCTGGGCTTTCTTTAGGCTGCTGGTCTCCTTCTGCAGTCCGTCTATCAGCAGGTACAAGCTGGAATTCTCTTCCTCGCAGGTCTCGTACTTGTCTTTCAGCTCGCCGAGCTTCTGCTGCTGCGACTTAATAAAGTCGGCGGTTTTCTGCACCAGCTCGTCGCCTTCGAGACCATTGGCATCCATGGTGGCGCGCAGCTCTTCCAGAGGATCCAGGCTGGGCATTTCATCCAGCTGCTGGCGCAGCTTCTCCACCCGCTCCTGCAGTCCTGATTTTTCGGTTTCCAAAGTAGCCGTAGCCTGAGAAGCCTCGGCAAATCTGTTCTTTTCATCCAGAGCCGCCTGGCGCAGAGAATCGCATTCCTGCTGCAGGGCTGATATATCGCTATTAAGCTCTTCTTTTGATTTTTCCAGTTCGGCGATGCGGTCTTCGGCCTCGCCGAGCTTGGCCTGCGCCTGCTTCTCCTCTTCCCTAGCCTTATCAAGGTCGAGGCGCGCCTGCTGCAGCTCCTCGCGGCTTCTGGCGATATCATCCTTGGCGGCCTTTTCGATCTGCTCGGTGCGCTCGCGGCTGGAGGCGCGCACGCCGTCCAGCTCGTCGCTCAGCTGCTCATACTCATTTTTAAGTTGGCTGTAGCGCTTTTGCAGACGCTCAAATTCTTCGCTGCTGCCAGGCTCGCCGCCAGACTGAGCACTGGAAGCAAGACCCGCCAAACGCTCGTCAAGGGCCTGCAGGGCACTTTCAAAGCGCTCATTCAGAGCAGCTAGTCCGGCAGTGTCGGCACTGCCCGAGCTTTCCGCTGCTAGATTCAATTTGGACAAGCGCGCATCTATGCTGGCTTCTATGCTTGAGATTAGCTGTTTCTCGTCAAAGCCAGCGCGGCTGCTGTTTTTAAGCTCACTGACAGTGCTGATAATGCGCGACTGAGTGCGCACGATTGGCTCGATTAATCGTTCGAGCGTGCTCTCGAGGCCGTCGGCTGCGAAGTCTCTGCGGCCTCTTTTAGCCGAAGCCGCTGGCAGGATCCCAGTGTCTGCCCTCAGCTCTGAGCTGCTGGGCAATATGGTATGGTCTATGTCTTCTATCTCTTCGCTGTCAAAGGAGCGGAATCCGCCGGGATTAGGGGCAGCGCTGCGCTGGCGGCTGAAGCTGTCCACCCGTCTAAGAGGAGATGCCATGGGCTTAGACTGTCCTCTCGCATCCATAATATCGTTCTGTCTCTCCGGCTTGCGTCTTGGGCGCACTTCATTGCTGCGCGTTTGGGCATATCTGGCCTTTAGCTGCTCGTACTCAGGCGGAAGATGCTTAAGCAGATCCTGAAAATCGTGCTGGGGTATCATCATATCCCCGCCGCGGCGCACGGCGTTGACTACACCGGAGCAAATCCATTCGGTAACATCATCGCCGCTAATAGCTAAAAGTTCAGCAGCTTCTTCTATAGACAGATATTTAGACATAGCAGTATGTAGATTCTACCTCAGACAAAGCGTTCCTACTTATCGCGCTGGCTATTCGCTAACTTGGTGACATTGTGTATGCCTTTCGCAAATGTGCTGGTCGAATGACGTTTAGTTAAGCAATAGCCACGAATCCTTAACTAAATGGCATTGGAGATGGATCTAGCTTATCTAAAATGAGCAGCTCGTACAAAGGATAAGCCCAAGCTTTTAAGAAATTTGCACAGATCGCTAAACAGTTATTCTTCTCAGGAGAAGCCATAAAATGCCAGCATTTATGCAATGGATGCCATCTAGCTGACGAGAGGTCAACGCCATTTAATGCTCGCCTATTTTGATAGCTTATGTTGTGGAAAGCATGAATGCCAGCGTATATTCTGTAAATCTTTGCATCAGCGCTTCCCCTTTTTACTGATGAGTCTGCGAGGAACATCAAATGAAATCTTATAAAAAAATCCTGTGCCTGGCGCTTGTGGCAGGCACGCTGTCGCTTTTCGGAGCTGCCTGCACCAAAACTGATACGCCTGCAGCCCAGAGCAATACAGTAAGCAATACAGCCTATTCTGCTCCTGCTTCAGCTTCTGTGCCCACCCGTTACGAAAACGTCAAGGGAGTGGCCCTTTTCAGTATAAGCGGCGAACTGAAAGAGAAGCTGGCACTTTTGAACGAGAAGACTCCTATAGGAAGCGACCGCTTCTTTGTGCTTCTCAACCCTAAAGTGCCTACCGAGGGGATTCTAGTCAGATCGCCCAACGCGCTCAACCTAGACCCCGAAGGGCTGTCCAACCATCAGATTGCGATTACCGGCAATGTGATAACCATCGACAGCACCGAGAGCGGGCTGCCCGAGTGCTTTGTGGAAAAGTACGGCTTTTCGTTAGCCTGTGACGGCCAGAAAAGGGCCATTTATATCGATGCCGAGAGCATCGACGATCCCGACTCCAAACCGGCCGCCAGTTCAGAAGCCAAGCCTGCCGCGCCTGCGGATCCGAACGGCGAAGCCGCCAATAACGAGTCCGAGCCGCAGACCGTCGAGCTGATATCTCCCGATAATCCGCTGACATCCGATTCGGTGTCCTCAGAGGCTATCGTAGAGAAGCTACCCAACCCTACCGATATCGCTGCTCCCGAGCAGAAGCCCGCTGACAGCGAAACCGCTGCCAGCCAGGCCTCACAGCCCGAGAAGCTGCCCCAGGCAGGCTCAGCCAAATCGCACAGCCTGAACGTTACCCCTATGGCTCCCAAGGCCAGCGCTCCGGCTAAGCAGGCTCCGGCAGAGCAGGCCGCTCCCCCGGCTCCAGAAGCTCCGGCTGAGACCGCGGCCAATACCGATGCCGCGCAAGACAGCGCTCTGTCTCAGACTCAGGATATCGCGCCCACCGCGCAGCCTCTTAGCGCTCCGCCGATTCCGCAGGATATAGCCCCTACTTCACAGCCCTTAGAATAAGGCTACCCAATAGATTCGCACAGGAGAGAAGCTGATTTATGAGCATTCCAGAGCTGGAAACCAGCAAGCAGGAGATTACCGTTCTCAATTCGCCTAATTTTAAGATAGCCGACTTTGCTCCCTGGCAGCGCCACGAGCGCGGGCAGCAGGTGTTTATAAAGCTCACCCGCGAGGAGGAAAGCGCATATCTGTTTGTCGGCGAGCACTGCATGATGGATGCCGAGATGCAGAAGACGCTTATGCGCCTGGTTAATGACGGCTGGTCTGTCTGCGGAGAGCTGACCCTATCGTTTGAAGGGCGCAGCGAGCCGGACATCGATCCCTATGTCTATCAGGACGCGATTACGGTGGAATTAGGCCAGGCTCTTCTGCCCTTGGTCGACCCGCAGCAGGGCGCTCCGCTTTCCAGCCATCTGCCAGATGTGCGCGACAGCGTGGCCCGGGAGCTGGGACTGATCCCGGCAGGCGTGCGCATCAAGGATAACCTTCAGCTCTCCTCCAACCAGTACACTATTCTGCTGAAGAACACGCCCGTGGGCGTTGGCGAGCTGTTCCTGGACCGCTATCTGGCCATCGGCACGCATGAGCAGATCAGCGAGCTGCAGGGATGGACCACCGTTGACCCAACCTTCCGCCAGCCCGCCAAGTGGATCACTGCTGACTTCCGCGATAAAGCCGACGCCCTGGGATGTCTGGTTTTGGGCTCGCTGCAGGTCATAATGCACCATATCCAGCGCATTATGTTCGCTTTCAGCCCCGAGCTGCTGGGGCTTCAGGATACCTACAATCTTCTGGCCCGCCTGCAGATAACCCATCCCGTGGTTATTGAGGATTTTGTCAGCAACCGCACCAATCTGCGCTGTCTGCACAAGGTGCTGCGCGCTCTGCTCGCCGAGCAGGTTCCCATCAAAGAGCTGGTGGCCATTCTGGAATGCGTCGGCGAGGCTCTGGAGGAGACCCGCGATGTGGGAGAAATCGTGGAGCGCTGCCGCCGCGTTTTGTCCCGGCAGATTTGCTGGCGCTATCTGAACAGCGAGGGCGAGCTGCAGGCGCTGACGCTGTCCGACAATATCGAAAGCGTCCTGGATGAGGTTACCGACGATGAAACCGCGCTTTCCGAGGAGCTGCGCGACAAGATTGTCAGCGCTATCGAGCAGGCCTGGCTGGCCAACAAGCGTCCTCCGGTGCTTTTCACCAAGCCGGCGCACCGTCCATTCGTAAGCAGAATGCTGCGCACTGCAATTCCGCAGATAAGGGTTCTGTCCGTAGCAGAATTAGCCCATGGCATTCGCCTGATCGTCAACGCCAATGTAGACATTAACGCTGTCTCTCCCGATAAGCTGGGCGATGACTCGCCCAAGGAAACAGAAGCGGCTGGCGATAACGAGAGGATACCCGAGCTGGAGGCTCACGAGCCTAAGCCGCCAGAAAACAAGGGCAAAAAATCCCGCAACATCATCAGCGTTTTTTCGCGCAAGAAATCCGACGATTAGCGTCCCGAGCCGACAGGAGTAAGATTATGGATAATGCAATAGAGCGCAGCCAGAACCGCCCGGCCAACGAGCCCCGCAGCTACAGCTTTCGCCTGGGGATAGCGCCCAACGCCCAGGGGTCTGCACTCGCCGTTTTCGGCAATACCAAGGTGCTGTGCACGGCCACTATAGACACGGAGGTGCCCAGCTATCAGGTCGCCAAGCACCAGGGCTGGCTTACCGCTGAATACGGCATGCTTCCCTGCGCTACAGCGACCCGCAACAGCCGCGAGCGCACCATGAGCAATGGCCGCACCAAAGAGATACAGCGCTTGATAGGCAGAAGCCTGAGATCCTGCGTAAATCTTTCAGCGCTGCAGGGCCACCGTGTGATCATAGACTGCGATGTTATTCAGGCAGACGGAGGCACACGCACAGCATCTATCTGCGGCGCCTGGCTGGCCTTGGTGCAGGCCTGCGCCGCACTTTGCAAATCGGGGCAGATGTCGGTATGGCCGATTACCCAGCAGATAGCGGCCATAAGCGTGGGATGCTGGCATAATACGGTTATTGTCGACCTGGACTACGCGGAGGATTCGCATGCAGAGGTCGACTGCAACGTAGTGATGAACGGCCAGGGTGAGTTTATCGAGCTTCAGGGCACAGCCGAGGGCCATCCGTTTACCCGCCCGCAGCTGAAGACTATGCTGGAGTATGCGCAGAGCGCCATAGAGCAGATCATGGAGAAGCAGCGCGCAGCTTTGGCGGACTGCGGTCTGTCCTGGCCTCTGGCTTAGCGAACATCCAGCTCTCGAGCCACTGGGAAAGCTGCTGCATGCCGGTGCCGCGCAGAAGCAGACGCTGCAAAGCGCACCGATAGCGTTTGGTTTCCTTGGCGGTGATAACCTTGGGGGTTCTCCCGCTGGCGGGCAGACCGCACAGGGATTCCGTCTTGGCCGCGAAGCGCTCCCCTTCCAGGGTCAGATAGCGCTTGAACTGCTGGTCGGTCCAGGCCAGTACGGGCGGCAGATAACGCGGCTCGGCGCTGAACGTCTCTCCGAACAGCACCAGCGAGCGCTCTCGGTCGGACCATACCAGACACTGGCGGGGCAGATGGTTTATGCAGCAGCGTTCGCTGTCGAGCAGGGGCATGGGAAAGCCGACGCTGGCCAGGCTCAGCCGTGCCCACTGCGCCCCGCGCTCCAGCAGGGATAAGGCCAGATAGGCGGCCTCGCAGCAGCCGAGGCTCAGAGCTTTGAGCTTGGCGCGCAGGGCTCTGTCGCTGATGCGGTGTTCTAGGAAGCCCTGCAGCCTTATTATCGCTGCCGTAGGATGGCGCGGGCTGTCAGTGCCAGAGCCATAGCCCGATTTCCACGAAAGGGAGAACTGGCGCTTGGCCCAGCGGCACATCCGGCTCTCTCCGGCTGTGTTCGCGCTTTTCTCGAGGTAAAGCAGCAGTGCATCTGCGGGGGCGTTAAGGCGTCCGGCCAGGGTGAGAAGCTGAGACGGTTGGGGCAGACAGTCACCGCGCTCTACGTGGGCGATCCAGCTGCGGTCGCGGCGCACAGCGGCGGCCAGCTCTGCCTGGCTCAGCCTAGCCCGGCGGCGGTAGGCTTTGATTTGTGAACCTAAACAGTTGTCATTCATGGCTCTATGATGACATACCGATATTGCCGCAGTATGGCCAGAGAGTTGTTTTTTGTTTAAATTATTATTGCCAAATTGTTGCGCTGAAGAATAGTTGACTCAGAGGTGTAAACGCATTACTGTTCGCCCTGCCGCAGATAACCGAGATGGCTGTCATGGCTTTTTGGCCGTAAAGGTTACCAGGTAATGGTTAGGCGCAGCTGATTTTTCCTTTTGCAGCACATAGATCAATGATTTGTCCTGCCAGATCAGCGATTTGCTGTTCGCGCCGCGCGATTCCTGGCCAGAGGACCAGCATGTCATTTTCATCACTGCTTCTATTCTCATAAAGATATAGTTAGCATCGTAGTTAGTGCAATAAAAAACTGCTTTCTGACAGTCAACTGCGCCTCCCGACGGCCCGGACAGAACGAGCGAAACCTGCTCAGCTTCAATGCCGCCATACGCTTTGTCTGACTGAGGCAGTTTTAGCTTGAACCTTTTGCCATCGTCGCTGCAGTCTGTCTTATAAACGTTAATAAAGGACTCCCTTGGCTCTCCTATACATTTGTACCACATTTTCAGGTAAGCATGTTCTTGGCTTAAAATATAAATCCCAGTTACCACTGTCAGTACTGCTACTGCTAGCGCAGCGGTAGGCCTTGTGCCAGGAAAGGTATTCAAGTACGCACTAGTTATAGCAATTGTACCAAATACGGCTCCGACCAACATAAATGCTACCGCTACCCAAAACACATTCGTATAGAACATGAACCCGAGTACGTCGTTTTTTACCAAAAAGACCAACAGGGCAAGAAATAGTGTGATCATAACACAGCATGAGCAATAATTGGACTTAGCTTCGCTCCGCTTATTCTTGTTTATGACGTTCAAAAAAGGAACGTGGACCGCCAGATAAGGGAATTTGGACCGCTACAAATGGGAAAGTCAACCGCCAGAAATGGGTATTACTGAAGCATCGGCGGCGGTTGACCCTGAGTCCTTGCAGTGGTATCATTATTTAGCTTTTACTCATATGCAGGATAAGGCAACGCTGGAGAGCGACCTGAGCGGCATGTGAGGTTTTGCGGGAGAGTGATACCGTCCGGTGTCACTCTTTTTTTTGCTTTTGACGGAAATTGAACGTCCATGGATATCACTCTCTTGGAAAACAATGCGTTAAACTCCGGGGGTACGGGGGCTGGCCCCCGATTATATCCTTTAAGGATTATCCTGAGTATATGTACGAAGATCAGGTCCTTTCAGCTCTAGCCGATAGGCATGTTCTAAAAGCCTGCCGCGGATGGACTGCGCAAAGCTCTTTACCTCAAAAAGAGAGTCCCAGTTATCTGGGCAACATTGGCCGCTGACTAATGTAGAATGTCCTGCAATCTTTGCATGATTAAAGAACTCCTGCATTAGGAACTTATCTTCAATATCGTAGTTCGGAAACTCGTCGATGCAAAGTAAGTTAAAACCACAGTAATACTTTATACGGGCTTCCAATTTACGTGAATCTTCTGCCTTTAGACGCATAAGCTCTCTGCATAAAAATGGATAGGTAACCCATCTGGTGCGAATACCTTCTTGACAGGCTTTTGTTGCGATGGCTTTTCCCATCCAGGTCTTGCCTGTACCCGGAGCTCCCCAAATGATAAGGTTCTTGCGCTCATGGACGAAGTCAAGATTGCCGAGGTGATGGATGTACTCTAGATCGAGTTGCCTAACTTTGTATGTGAGCAGATCTCGGAGGAATACAGGGTCGCCGAGCTTTGATATACGGAGACATTTGTCATATTTTGCATTCTTCTCCGTAGTGACAGCAGTACTGAGTGCAAGACTAACCAGAGCCAAAGGATCATCCATGCTCCGTTTGAGAGCCTCTTGTATCTTGTCGCTGGCGGAACCATAACCAAGAACCTGCAGAGATTCACAAATCTCACGCACGCTTTCATGAGTGCCCATAACCATGTTCCTCCTCTTCTTCGTGCGCACAGAAAACATCGTTCAAGTTTACACGGTTTTCTTTTGAAGGATGGAGCTTTGACTGGGCACTCAGGATGCTCTTGAAGCCTTTAACCGTGAAGACAGAAGCTGCTAGGGCAGCCTCAGAGGTACTCTCCGCGACATCCAGTGTATGCCTATTTAACATACGCAACACAGATGTTATCGGACGGTATGACTGAACCTCGAACTCGAAGCGTCCAAGCTCAGCTTTTACCCAGCGTACAGTGTAAGGACCGAACTTCTCAGCCCAGCTGATCATCTCTTCGGCAGAGTAAGCCCCGTGAAGATCGCCCCCATGTCCGGGAATATGTGCTGGGAGCGTAGATTTTTGCCATCTCCTTACGGCACGCTTGTGCTCAGCGATCAGCTTTTCCTGATAATAGATCCGTACCAGGTCGTTCGTTGCTTTAACGGTGACCTTCTTTCCAATGTACCGCACTGGCACGCTGTAAAAGGCGCAATTGTACTGGATATGAAAATCTCTTCAGACAGTCGCTTCCTTCTCATCATATGATCTATATTGAAGAACCGGCAGAGGCAGAAGAACATGCCTTTCTTCCGCTTCGAAAATTGAAGAACGGGACCCCATCTTTTTAGAATAATCTTTGGCGTTCCTGGCTATAAGCTTACGCCGCATGATATCGTTATATTCTTGCAACGAGTATATGTCCAAGTGCTCCATAGGGCGGATGATATCATCCTCTACGATGCGTACATGCCGCTCTACATGGCCTTTGTCGCGGGGTCTTTTAATCCGGGTCGGCCTGGGAACAACGCCATAATGGTTGAGAAACTCAACATACCTGGTGTTCAGAATTCCCTTCTCATCAAAGTGCTGACGATCAACAGCTGTTGCACAGTTGTCAGGTACTATAAAAGCTGGTACACCGCCAAAGAAGTCGAAGGCGTTTATGTGCCCTGCATACCACGAGGGCATCTTTTCGTCCAGAAAGCCTTCACAGTAGAAATACCCACTGTAAGGAAGTGTCATGACGAACACATGTACTTCAACCAATTCTCCTGTATCGCAATCGAGGAAATGTCCCTTATCTCCAGCCCAGTCGGCCTGTGCTTCCGATCCTGGAACATGGTTCATCGCAAAACTGACGTCATGCTTACTGCGGTAATCAGAGACGATCTCGTTAAACCGACTCAGCTTATAGGCTTTCTTTCCCAAGGCTATGGCATCGGAGCAGTACTCTGCCCATAGCTCGTTACGGAGATATCCCTTGCGCTGTTTTTTTAGGATGATTTCACAATCTGGCTGAAGATAATCCAGATCCACGCTTTTCCTGGAACTAAACAGGATATCAGCGATATCCTCATTACTGAGGTCTTCCGGGACACCACTTACACTGCCCCATACATTTTCACAACGGGATACGATTCTCTGAACCGAATCCCATTTGCAGCCAAGACTATTCGCTATAGCTGCGTTATTCAGGCCAAGTTTTTTCAACCTGACAATGGATTTGTAGTCTAACATAGCTACCTCCATATGAATGAATTAGCCTTTTGGGCTCATACATTGTAAGGTACTATGGTCTGTTTGAATAATTATAAAACGTGTATATCCGCCGGTTTTGATTCCTTTTTGCAGTGGTCTTATTTCCCATGAGTAGCGGTCTGGTATCCTATTTCAAACGGTATCGACACTTATTCTCGGTTTCGATCTGTATTTTGCGGTTGATTTTTTCGTTATGTATATTCTCTAGTTCGGAATCGCTGTAGGTCTGACGGCAATTTGGGCAGGTCTTATACTGCCACCATTTAAGCTCCTGGCAGTTAGTGCATATGACCCAGTCTGTGCTATTTAGCCTCCTGTTATATAGCGTGACCAATTCAGCTTCGCAAGCAGATTCATGTTCGGTTGCCAGACGCGCAGGCTCAAAGCGACGGCCGCAGCTTGGACAAGTAAGCGCACGAATGGATATATAATGCTCGCAGTCTGGACATGATAATAAAGCCATAGCGTTTGGTCCTTTTATTCGTTTAGACTATATTTTCTGAGTTTAATGCTGCGCTTATACGCCCGCTGCGCGCTGTTATAGTCAGAGAATAGCCGCGCATTGAGAAAAATGTGCTTGGCTATATAGTATTATTAGCGGTTGCCAGATTTATCTCTTAATTCGTCCCTTAACATGTGCCGCAGTTCGGGGACAACCGCTTGGTGGATGAGCAAGCCCACAAAATTCGTAAGTCTGAGAAGAAGAAACAGGACAATGAATACAGGAATAGTGATTCGCCAGTTATGCCCGCTGAGAACAAAAATTAACCAGAAGTCACAGGCTCTGTAGATTACCTGGCTTTTAGCTTCGCCAGCTATGATAGCCGCTACTAGCCAGATGCCTAATTCGATGATCATGGTATCATTCAGCATAGCTTTTCCTCCCCCATTATTTCGATATTGCGCAGAACTGGTTACGCGCTATAATCTGCAAACTATAACCGCTAATAGTTCCTATATTGGCTTAATTAAATGACATATCCAAGCGATGATAGCATCATATTAAGTGATTTAGTCATAGGGCAATATAATGAAACAAACTATAAGTCGTATTTATACGACAATATAAGAAGGTAGAATCAAGCACAGCGAACCTACTGACGATTGCGGAGCAGTAAAATGCTGTAATAGGAATGTAATTTATGACAATAACCAAAGCGATA
>JAFSXO010000362.1 GCA_017444045.1 bacterium
CAGGTTAGGGATGATATCGTCCAGGCCATAGTCAAGCACATAGTCGGAATCCTCGGTAAACCCGAGCTCCACCTCATTGGGCTCGCCCTTGCGCCCTACCATGGTAGACGCAGGAGTGAGATAGGTCGCTTTGTCATACTTGCGATAGCGGAACGCGGGAGTGCTGACGCCGATGCGCGGCATAATACTATCGGCGATGTACTTGGTATTGATATACGCCAGAGAGATGGCGGTAAGCTGGGGATCAGCCGGAAACGGCAGAGGCATTGGCATAATTCAAAACTCCTTTACTAAGCGCCGGCAATAGCTCCGAAGCGGATGGCGACGCAGATACGATCATCGGCAGCGGCAGCAGCTTCCAGAGCCACGCCCAGGTAGTTAGTGCCGGCAGTGGCGGCGATGGCTTTGCCGTTGGCATCGGCGGTCACATAGGCGCCCGCGCTGACGGCAGCTCCTGCCGTAACTGAGACTATGCCGCTGACCGCAATAGCGATATCGTCATTGGCTTCGTGGGCCTCGTCCTGCGCTACACCCAAAAGCACGTCGGTTCCGGCGCTGGCCTGTACGGCTTTGCCGGTGCTGAATTTGACGATGCGCCCGGGAGCTACAGCAGCTCCGGCAGGAAGCACATAATCCTGGCTGCTGGGAATGCTTAGCGGACGCCCTGAAGCGTGCAGAAGCACATCTACATACTCGCCGGCAGACGCGCTGTCCATGGCTCTGCCTACGATGACATCATCAAATCCGGCAGGGATGGCTTTGCCGTTGGAGTCAGCAGCAACAAAATCGCCGCAGGACAGGTTTGTACCGGCCTCAACCTCGGCAATACCGTCAAGCATCACATCTACGTGCGCTCCCGCCTCGCAGGCTAATTCGGTAACGCCAAAATTAGCAGCGCTGCCAGAAGATGCCTGAGAGACGCTTAGATTAGCGCCCAGGGTTACAATCCGCCTGGCGGCGATGGCCTCGCTGGCCACAAAGGTTTTCTGAAGCAAAGAATTGGACATGTTAGCCTCCTACGTTATGCCCGCTGATATGCGCCATGGCCTGTGATGCGCTGACAGCAGTGCCCTGGGCAGCCAGCTGCGCTCTGTAAGAGCGGATCTCTTTGGCCAGGTCTTTGGCATCGCCGCTGTCGGCAGCCGGAGCCAGAACGGCTTTAGTTGCCACCTCCGCAAACTCCACGCGCGGCGTTAAAATGTCGTTTAAAAGCGTTTTAAACCCGTTCAAAACGCCGCTGTCGGCATCGGCAAACTCTGCGCCCTGACTGGTCCGCAGAGCATCCATAAACTCGATCACCTTGCCCTTGGCATCGCCGCGCAGGCGGCCGTCAGCTATCAGACCATCAGCGAATGCCGCAAACTCAGTCTTAACGTTTTTAGTATGCTCAGCCTCGTAGGCTTCGATGGTTTTGAGCAGCTTGTGCTTTAGGTCAGCCAGCTCGCTCTGCAGCGCGCTGATAAGATCGCCGCTGTCCTGCTTTTCCTTTGGGCTGTCGGGCACAGCTTCAGGCTGCGCAGGTACAGGAACAGCCTCAGGCTGTCCGTCGGTTACAGTCTCGATTTCCATAAATGCCTCCTCGTCGGCAAACTCGATATCGCGCAGCCCTTTTACCGCTGGGGCAGCCGCGCCTAAAAATCCCACGTGGCGAAAGTGCATGTCCGGCCCGAAAGCGATGCTGCGCTTTTTCCAGCGCCCGGCTCTCACCGCATCGGCAAACTCGGGAGCGACCTGCACAGCGCGGGCCTGCACCAGATCGCCAAGCCGTCTGAAGCTCTCAACCCAGCCATAAGCCGGAGCATTGAGCTTCGGGTGGCCCACAACCAAAGGGGCCGATCCTGGCTCGTAAGCCGCAATGGCCCGGTCTATGTCGGCAGCGCTGATGGTGCGCTGCGTGCCGCTGTGATCCGTATGCGTCCCGCAGCGGAAAACGTCGAACCAATCGCTCAATCCTGGCATAAATAACTGACCTCTAACTTCAGATAGCGACTGAACTTGGCCAGCTCATCCAGCACAACGCATAAACGAGACCAGTCGCTGCCCACCACGCCGATGCACCCAGACGTGCCGGGCACGCCGTTGTCCTGGTGCAGGCCGATCTCAGTGCGCCTCAGCCCAGAGCCGTCGCCACGTTCGATCGGATCGGGCAGAATGTGATAGTAACGCCCGGCGATGCCGGCTAAGTCGGAATAGGACCATTTAAGGTCAACCTTATAATCTCTGCCCGGCGGTATCGGGCTGCGCCCGGTTATCCAATAGGAGCCGTACACCTGGCTGCCTGCGCAGCCGCTGCAGGCCTTGAACATCTGGCCATTGATCATGATCACGCCGTCTACAATGGCGCTGGTAGCCTGCTTGGGCAGGCGCACGGTGAAGCGCAGCACATTGTCGGCAGAACTCTTTGCCTGCGCAGCCGCCGGCTGCTTTGCATCGCTCGGCAGTCCAAGGTAATACTTTAAATTCTTGGCATCGTAATTGGCGGAAAGTCCAAGCTTTTTGACGATCCAGTCCACAAGATCGGATTCCTCATAGCTTATCTCTCGATAATTCTTCCAGTCTTCTGGCGGGCAAATCAGTTTCATTTTTTCGCTCCCCGTTCTGCGCATTCGCGCCAGCGCGCGGGTACACAGAGCAACAAAGTATGAATCCGCCACAATAATAACGGTTTGCTCTGTCGATTTCTCCTGAAACTTTCCGCGAAAGTTTCCAGGAAAGTTTCCAGGAAAGTTTCCAGGAAAGTTTCACATGAAATTGACAGCGGTAATGCTCCAAAATAGAAACAAAAAAAATAGGAGCAGCCTATGGAAACGTCCATCATCAAGGATATAAGCACGCTCGGCGCTGCAGGGCTGATGTTTTTAGTCTATTACATCTCGCATCAGTCCACATTCTCGGTCATAAAGTCGATGCTGGAGAACATCAATAAATCGTTCGAGGCTAACCTTAAAACCCAGAATGACGCATTCCAGCAGAGCCTTAACCAGCAGAGCACATCGTTTACCCAGTCGCTTAACAATATCACCGCCTGGGCAGACAAGCTGCTGTCGCATCAGGCCAGCATCGACGAGCGCCAGTACCAAAGCACCAAAGAGCAGCTGGAAGCGCTGCAGGTGCTGGTAGCAGCGGTTACCCGCATTGAAACCAAGGTAGACGGCATTAAGAGCATCAAAGGGGGCCACCATGATTAGCCAGGAGCGTTTAGCTATGCAGGGCGCTGCCGCAGCGCTCAGCAAGGATGCCAGCCGTCTGCGCCTGCAAACCAAAGGCCATGCCGCCAACCTGCGCGGTACTCTGTCCATTTACGCCATGCAGCACCTCGACGCATTTGACATCGACAGC
>JAFSXO010000363.1 GCA_017444045.1 bacterium
ACTGCGTCAGCATCGCTTCCAAATGCTGCCAAGCGCCATAGCTGTAAAAAATATCCTCACCTACTGCGGCATTAAGGATTTGCGCGAGTGACTGAACACCGAGCTGCAATTCCTTCTTCTTGCCTTCATTTATATGCTTCTGCCAATAATTCAGAAACATAACCAAATGGAAACGCCGAAACGGAGTGGGATACGCGAAGGGAAAGAACTCGTTATCGCCGGCTCGCCCGCTATCGTCGAGAAAAACCAAACGATCATCCTTCAGAGAGCCCAAGAGCATATGCGCCAGAGCCAGGCGCATAGACAGCAGTCCCCAATTGTCCTTAATCGGCAGAAAAAGGCAGCGCTCAAAACCGATATTTACGCGGCCCCAGGCGGCAAAGGAGCCATGAGGCGTCTTAACATCGCTCTTTATGCCAACAGGCTCGTAAGGAACCCGACAATTAAGAAGATACTGAGACACCGCCGGCGCTAAATCTTGCATATCAATCTTAGCCACTAGTTTCGCGCCTCCACCTTTTTAATATACTCGAGAAAGTCTTCGGTAATTACGATATTCTTTTTAACATCATTCAGCTCTTCTTCCGCATCGCGAAGCTCATTCTGCAACCTTTCGCGCTCGAGACTGTTTACAGTAGGAGGAAGGGTAGAATACTTGTAGCGGCAGTCAGGAATAATCTCGTTTTCCAAAGCGTCCCTGCGCTCGTATAGCTGGCGCAGAGAATTGGATACCGCCATATGCACGCGCCCGCAGGTTGACGCAGAAGTGCGCATTGCCTTAATATCGGCTTTTTTGATCGTAACCTTGCCATTATAGAAATTCTTGCTGCTGTAGTGATTGTCGGTGTCCAGCATACCGAAATCGATATGGGCCATGCTCAGCAGCACCACCGTCAGAAGGAAGATTACAAAAATGTTATAGCACTTCATGGCCGTAGACATGGGAAGCTTGCCCAGGAATACTACCTTCTCATCGTAATCCTGGGTAACCCGATAACGGCCAAAGTACCATAGCGGCATATAGCACAGCCGGAATATAACATCGCCCTCATATGAACGGGTAATGGCATCGATCGAGCTGGTGTTAATCAGCGACAAGCCTAAGCTGGATCCCTTTGAAAGCCTAAACTGATGCTTTACCGGCACCAGGTCATGGCGCAGCATTTCGAGGCGCAGCTCTCCGGCCAGCTTGTCTGCTGCCTGAGCCGCCCCATTGCTGGGACTATTGTCCTTTGCCTCATCTAAATAGCTTTCCACTCCGGCAAAATCGTCATACCGCGCACATACGCGCGCCTTTTCAACAGCTAAGCGATACTTAATCGCCAATAAAGCCCGGCTATTGTCGGCTACATCGGAGGCGAGGTAATGAACTGGCACGGGAAAGCTCATCCAGCGCACATTGCGGAAACCGCCTATCTGCGGAAGTGCGCATACCAT
This sequence comes from bacterium, assembly GCA_017444045.1. Classification (GTDB taxonomy): domain Bacteria; phylum Vulcanimicrobiota; class Xenobia; order Xenobiales; family Xenobiaceae; genus JAFSXO01. The sequence goes on from JAFSXO010000363.1 coordinate 1,438, forward strand.
AAGCCTGGCCAAAATAGAGCCAATTCTTTGCCCCTCTTCCTTAGCCAATTCCTCGGCACTGCTACGGCTCTCTGCGCTTTGCTCATCCTCGCCGTCGAGCATAATGCTAGCCAAAGCATTGCTGCGCATACGGATCAGAGAATTCCAGCAGTAAGCGCTTTCCTGTAAATCCTTCTGCAAAAGCTCTGCTCCGCGGGGCGGGGCAAAGGTGCGGCTATGGTGCAGAACCGCCAGATTGTGCAGATAAAACAGACACTCCTTGTTGCTGTCCCAGGCGCCGCGCCATAGGTTATGGGCACGTCCGTAATCGCCGCTCTTAATAGCCTGCACAGCCTGCCTGTCCACATCGTCCCTACAGTGGAACCAATAAAGGCGAGAGAGCCATCTAGCTTTGCTGTCACTTACAAAATGCGCATAGCGCTCAGAACGGCGAAATCCCACATCCTCAAGCCAGGGCAGATCCAGCGGAAGCTCTGGCGACGCGTTTACTTCTATGGCCACTCCCTTTTCGGTGTTGGCTCTGCTCTTTAAGGCATCTGCCATTTCCTGCTTTGATGCTGAGGCCAAAATTCCCAAATAACGGAAAACGGAATTGCTATAAGGAGATTCCCAAAACTGCAAAGCTGATCGTCCTCTTCTACACAGTAATAAACAAAAAACTAAGAAAGGCCAGCTCTAGCCGGGCACATGATGCGCACAAACTGCACGTTTTCTGACAAAGAGCTTAGGCTTGCCGATTTGGCAGCAGCGGGAAAGAGAGCCACCCCACCGGCAGCCAATTCAGCCGAAGCCTCTCCCAGCAGAGCTTGGCACCGTCCTCGTAGGACAGCAACGATTTCCAAGCCATCGATATCCCAGCACCATGAGCCAGATCCTTCAACTACTTCCTGAGCAAAATATGTATTGGCGGTCAGCAGCTCCCCCAGCGCTGTGCGCGGCCGCCAGCCGCTATGGCTGCCTATCCGCTGAGAATGAAGCCAGGCCTGCCTAGCCTTAGCGATATGCAGAGGCCTTTCGGCACCGTCGGTATTGGTTCTATCCCAATCGTAAAACCTATAGGTAAGGTCCGAGCTTTGCTGAACCTCGAGCAGCGTGATACCGGGTCCCAAAGCATGAATCGTTCCCGCGGGAAGGAAGAGAAAATCGCCGGGCCGCACCCTTTGGCGATGCAGATGCGCTAAAAGCTCTTTTCCGCTCAAAGAGGCGATCTGCTGCACATCCTCTTCTGTATTGCAGCCGCAGATTAGCTCACCTTCGTCGGCAGTGCTCAGTATATACCAGCACTCTACCTTTCCGGACGCATCGGGACGCCCTTCCAATAAGCGAGCCTGCTCATCATCGGGATGAACCTGCACCGAAAGCCAATCGCTGGTATCAAGCCATTTAACAAGCAAAGGAAAACAGCCGTCGGCAGCAGCAGTACCGGACAATTCCAGAGGAAAGCGCTTCCACAGATCGTCCAATACCTGCCCTGCATACAATCCGTTAGCCACCCGCAAATCGCCATGTACCGCCCAGACCTCTCCCAGGGGCAGGGAA
>JAFSXO010000364.1 GCA_017444045.1 bacterium
ACTGGCTGCAGAAGCTGACGGGCTTGCCGCGGGAGCGGGCGAAGCCTCGCCGCCTCCGGCAACGCTGTTCAAGAAGGTCTCTACCACGGAATCGGTAATGTTCCGCCCGCCGTACATGACGTTCTGCTTATCGAGCACCAAGGATATGCCCTGAGCCTTCGACACCTCGTTGACAGAATTAGTAACCTTCTGATACAGAGGGGTCATAATCTGCTCCTGGAAGGCCTCGAGACGAGCGGACATTTCGCGCTGCAGCGCCTCTTTTTCCGAAGGCGTTAAATTCTTGACGCGGTTCTCGTACTCGCGCATCATGTCGCTGCGAGCGTTATAAAGCCGCATCTCGGCTTCGGTGAACACGCGCAGACTGCGCACTACAGTCTGGTCGAAATACGCGACCGGGCAGTTAGAGGCATCGACTATGTCGGGCAGCTTTAGCTCGCCTTCCTGCTGGAAGACCTGCTTCACATCCTCGGTGATATCCTCGATACCGTATATGACGATGCGCTTGTCGAGCACTACCGTAAGCCCCTTGCTCCTGGCCACGCTGGCGACCGCAGCTTCGGCCCTAGTCTGCAGGGGATTCATTATCTCATTGCGTTTCTGATTCAGCTCAAGCTGAAGCTTGCGGGAAAGATTCTGAAGCTCAGTATCTGCTCCCTGTTTGCCAGCCTTAGCCTTAGCTTCCTTTTCAAATTCCTTCTGCTTGGCTTCCGCAAACGCCTGAAGCTCCTTTTCGGCTTTGGTGAAAGCCTCTAGACTGACGATAGCTTCCTGATCAATTGAACCGACCTTTTTGACAGGAGACGAAAGCTTACCGGAATTGATTACAAAAAATGCACCAACAGCCGCCACCAAGATCACGGCTACGACAATAGCTATGATCTTTTTAGAGCCGCCGCTCTTAGATGCGGGGGCCGCCGCAGCTTTTGCCGTTTCGTTGCTTACGGCTGAGGTTTGCACATCATTCTCGCTCATTTAAGCGAACCTCCTGGATTCTTGGAGAACCGTCGCTTTCCGCGGGAAAGCGTCAATTACTTTATCGCTGCTGTCATTCTGTCATTCAGCACCATTTCGGACCAGTCTTGCCTTACCGAAAATCCACGCTAACCAAAGGACAGCATTTATTTACTGATACTAATATTGCTATAATGCTTAGAACGACTGACCGATACCCACGCTAAAGCGCCCGCCCTCGGAGCCATGGGCGTAATCCAAACGAATAACGCCTAAGCCCAGGGTCGGGAAGACTATGCGCAGACCAACGCCAGCGTCGGCATAGATTTTACCTTTATGGCTGGACCAAGGCGACCAGGCATTGCCGACATCGGCAAACACGGCGCCATTCAGCATCTTAATGTTGAAGATGGGGAAGCGGAACTCAGCATTGGCCACGTACATCTGCGTACCGTAGAGGAAGTTGTCGTGGTAGGCGCGCATCGTGTCCGTACCGCCGGCATAGAAGAACTCCGACGCCGGAGCCTTGTCGCCTACGATTCCGTACATACCGCGCAGGGCCACAGTGCAGCGCTCGGTAACAGGTATATAGTAGCGTCCCTCGCAGACAAACTTCATAAAGTCGTATTTGCCGCCCAGCAGGTTACCGGCATAGGTAAAGGTACCGGTGCCATAGGCGCCGTGATGCGGGCTGAACAGATCATCGCGCGTATCGTAAAGAGCCGAGAATGCAATGCTGTTCAGATCGCCCTCACCCATATTTACGGGCTCGTACATGGAATTATCGGAAGGCCGCAAATCGATGTGGTCGTGGCGCAGGGTAGCAAATAAGCGCAGGTCATCGTTTATCGGATGGCCATAGGTAAAGGTGGCACCATAGACGCGCTGATCGTAAAGCGCATACGTACCGGCATCGGCTCCGTCGACCGCCTGCTGCAGCTCTGTTACATTGTTGTAGTAGACATTAAAGCCAATGGAATCCTGAGCCGAGTTGATAGACGGATCGTAGTAGGAGAAGCCGTAGGAACCAATCTGAACGCCCTGCTGCAGGTTGACCGATATGCTTTTAGCCTCGCCGAACAGGTTGCGCTCTGAGAAGGAAATCGCACCGGTAACGCCGGGACGGACCGCGCCAGAGCCACCTCCGGCATAGCCGACACCGATAGTGGCCAAGCCAGTTTTCTGCTCCTCGATATTTAGGGTCATAATGGCCTTGCCTGGCTCAGATCCAGGCTCCAGCTCGGGCTCTACCTTTTTGAAGAGGCCTAAACGATTTAAGCGCTCCATATCCTTTTGGATTTTAGAGCGGCGCATAACCTCGCCCGGCTTAGTGCGCAGGTTGCGCAGGATCGTATCATCCTTGGTGCGCGTAGTGCCCACGATCTTAATTTCCTCGAGCATGGCCTCGGTAACATTTATGGCCATAACCCCAGTTTTAGGATCCATGGTAGGACGGATGTTGTCGATCAGATAATC
>JAFSXO010000365.1 GCA_017444045.1 bacterium
CTCCAGGAGCTCCTCGCGGAGCGGTTCGGGCAGCTCGTCCAGAAGCGGCTCTGATTCTGGCTCCGTTTCCAGCAGCTTTCCTGGCGCGGTAGCGCAGAGCTCTGCGTCTGCCGAGCCGGAAGTATTATTGCCGCCCCTTTCTCCGTGGCACAAGCGTCTGCCAACCTGGAAGCAGATGGCAGCTTCCAGCACCTTGGCTTTGGTGCTGGCCGTGGCAGCCTTAGTCGTCTGTCTGCCCTGCTTTAAGGTGGCATCAGGCGACGATGCCTCAGGCTTGGGCCTGTTTTCCGAGGTGTTCTCGGGAGTGCTGGATTATGGATCGGGCGATCGCGTTTTCCAGGGCAAGGACCGTCTGAATATTCTTTGCTTGGGCATTGATTACAACCGCGATGAAAAGGGAATGGGCTATACCGCCGGGGCGCGTTCGGATACGATTTTTGTGGTCAGCGTCAGCCCCAAGGGTGATATTCTCAATGTGCTGTCCATTCCTCGCGATACCCAGGTCTTCATCAGCGATGCGGTAGGCTATGACAAGATCAATGCGGCCTATTCTATAGGTGGCATTGATCTGGCCAAAGAGGTTGTCTCGCGTTTATTGCAGATCCCTATCCACAATTACATTATTGTAAAGGTGGCCGGTGCGGCCAAGATGGTCGATGCTGTCGGCGGCCTCCAGATTAACGTGGAAAAGGACATGGATTACGATGACAACTGGGGACAGCTGCACATCCATTTGCGCGCCGGCAACCAGCTTCTGCAGGGCGAGCAGGCGGTAGGCTATGCGCGCTACCGTATGGATGAAGAAGGCGACCGCGGACGCATACGGCGCCAGCAGCAGACCATGCAGGCTCTGCTTCAGCGCCTTAAGGATCCCATCGTGATCCTGCGCATTAAGGGCATTATCAAAGCCATTAAGGAAAATGTAATTACCGACCTAAGCTTTTTAGATATGCTTGAATTGGTCACGCGCTATAAGGATTTTGACCGCAAGCTGATGCGCACAGGCACCCTGGTCGGCGATGACGCTGAGGTTAACGGTGTGAGCGTCATTATTCCTTACGAGACCGAAAACCGCAAGATTGTAGCTGAGCTGTTCAGCAACATCAACACTGTGTCTCCGGAAAATGTTCAGGTTGAGGTGCTCAACGGCTGCGGCGACGAAAAGCTGGCCGATGCCGTGGCTGAAGAATTGCGCGAAAAAGGCTTCCAGGTTACTCAGGCCGATGCCGATCGCCAGGATTATCAGGTTACTAGGGTGATGGACCGTTTGGGAAGCGTGGCCATGCGCACTAGCATTGAAAGCACTGTCCGAGGCTGTCAGTATGAGACCTATGAGATCAGCGCAGAACGGCGCGGTGCCGATATTACTGTTATTGTCGGACAGGATCAGGCTAGCAGAATGGCTAAGCCTGCCGCTCCGGCGCAAGATGAGACTATACTTATAGACACCGGCAGCCGTACCCCTAAGGGGTATGTGGACGATGGGCAGGGACTCAGCAATGAGCATACGTCCATGCCGTTTGAGGATATGGATCTGCCTGCCGACAGTGCCAGCGGCAGTGGCGATAACCCGGGCGTTTTTGACAGCTCCTCCGGCGCTGACGAGGATTTCCCCGATATCACCAGCCTGCCTGTTAATACGCTGCCTAAGGCTCAGCCGGCGCCGGCCCGCGCACATTCGCCCGCTTCGAGGGAGGAAGTGGCGCATCCCAGATCGGTTCCCAGCGCAGCGCATTCAGCTCCGGCCATTCCCGAGCCCAGAGCTGAAGAACCAGCCGCGCCCGTCGCTGAGCCTGTTGCGGTTCCCGAACCCGAGCCTGCGCCCGAGCCGATTCCCGAGCCTGCTTATGAACCGGCACAGCCCGAAGCTGCCGAACCGGCCGAGCCTGCCCCAGACTCTCCCGCCGATGATGACGCGGTGCTGCCTGCGCCGGTATCGTTATAAGCTTTAAGCCTGTATATCAGGCTTGTGGCTAGCTGCCACAGAAATGGACTTAAGTGTATCTATCTAAACTACGCATAGAAAATTATCGCTCTATCCGCAATGCTGCATTTAGCTGTGAAGACGGCATTACCGTGCTGGTTGGAGAAAACGGCTGCGGCAAGTCTAGCGTGCTCAATGCTATTGAAGCCTGTTTGGGCCGTAAGCTTCGCGGTGAGCAATTTGACATAAAGTATTCCGATTTCTTTAACGATCTGGTCTTGCATACCCAGTCTGACCATTTAGAGATCGAACTTTTCTTCGAGCAGAGCGAGCGCCGCGAGTGGCTTAATGATTCTCCCAGCACCAAGAAGGATGGCTCTAGTCAGGATAGCGAGGCTGGGACTGGGGCGCAGGGCAGTGTGTTTGGCGCTGTCAGCTCATCAGAAGCTAGCAGCGATGCTTATGGCGCTCGTGACGCTGCCGATGACGCTGCCGATGAAGCTGGCGATGCTGAAGGCGTTGCTGAAGCCGCTGATAGCGATGTGGCTTACGTCGATTGTGCCGATGATGCTGAGGCAGCCGATGAAGAGAAGGCAGGCTGCTCTGACGGCGATAGCAGGGATGGCGGTACCTATCAAGGCCCGCTGAGGCACGAAGCTCTGAAGAACAGCGGCCGGATTGAGTTTAGGCTTCTGCTCTCCTGCGATCGGAACAGCGACAACACGGTAAGCTGCGATTATTTTTTCCTCAACAGCCAAGGCGAAGAGATACTGGAGCCGGACAAAAAGATTCTTCTGCTGGAGGTGCGGCGGCTGTGTCCTTTTATGCGCATCCGCTCTTCGGTGCTGACAACTCCTGTTTTTGATGACCGAGTCTTGCCTGCAGATGCCACTGAGGAACAAAAATCCCGATATCAGGTAGAGATGATCCTCAAGCAGGCTTACAGTGATTTGCTGCGTGAGGCTGATTACATGGCGGAGCAGAGCCTGCGCCAGGAAAACAAGCAGCTGGATTTCTTTTATGAAGAGCTCGATAGGCTGTTCAGGAATTCCAACCCCGATGTCAAAGAGCGCCTGTCGGCGCCGCTGTCTCCGCTGAATTCGTGGCTGCATTATGTCTCGCTTCTGCGCGGCTCGGGAGCGCGGAGCATAGCAATGCTTTATTTCGCCGGAGC
>JAFSXO010000366.1 GCA_017444045.1 bacterium
AGCAAAAAAGAAGCGGAGCAGGCTGCCCAGCAGCAACAGGCCGCACAGGAGCAGGGCGGCGAGCAGGCTGCCCCTGCGAACAACAATAATGCCGCTCAGAACGGCGGCGGCAACAATGGCGGAACTGGCAACGTCGGCGGCACTGGCGGCTCCGGCGGGGCTGGCGGCGTAGGCGACACCTCCGGTACGGGCGGTGCCAGAGCTACTGCTACGCGCTACGATTTCAGCAATGTCAGCGATAAAGACATGGCCGCTTACATCGACAAGTATTTGGCCAGCAAGGGCTCGCCCGCTGCCGGTACCGGTGCCGGTGAAATGATGGTCAAATACGGCAAAGAGAACAACGTCGATCCGTTGGTGCTCTTAGCTATCGCCGGACAGGAAACCCAGTGGGGTAAGACGGGCATCGGCGTTAACGGTATGCTGGGCGTGGGCGCTTATGACTCCGATCCCAACAACGCTACCCGCAACCCGACCTTCTCCGGTGTGGAGAACCAGATTAAGAAGGGCGCCGAGACCTTTGCCAGACTGCGCGGCAAGGGCGGAGCCAGTGCCGACGACGATATGTCGGTGCAGACCGCGGCGGTCAATAAAGCTGGCTGGGCTACCGACCAGAATTGGCACAACGGCGTGGACAAGCTCTATAACCAGATCACTGCCGATGCCGCCAAGGAACTGGGCGCTCCCGCCATTCAGAAGGCCGGCGTGAACGAGATGCTTTCCGCTATGGGCGGCATGGTGGGTATGAGCGAGCACAACAATTCCGATGCCCAACAGATTAACGCCATTACCGGCGAGAGCGGCATCAACTGCCAGACAACGCCTTGGTGCGCCGCCTATGCGATGAACATGCTGAAGGATTATGGCGTGCTCGACAGCTCGTCCTGCTCCAACATCAACTACTGTCCCACCATCCGCAACTGGGCCAAAGAGCAGAACCTTTGGGAAGGCCGCTCCAGCGGTTACACCCCGAATGCTGGCGACGCCATCCTCTTCGACTGGAACGGAGACGGTACGGCTCAGCACATCGGTGTCGTGGAGAGAGTCGAAGGCGGCAAGGTCTACACGATTGAGGGCAACTCCAGCGACTCCGTGGCGCGCAGAAGCTACGATCTGAACAGCGGTGTGGTGATGGGCTACATCAACTGCGGCGCTCAGCACTAATATGAGGTGTTGCGCGCGGGGCAACTCACGCGCATAGCTGACGAAATCTAATAGTTTAGGCATCCCGCTGAAAAGTGGGGTGCCTTTATTTTTGCTCGGTGTTGGCGAGAATAGAGGATCTCAATTGTCCAATAATGTATTAAATGGCATTGAGTTTTGCTTCAATGTCGTTTAGTTAAGCCATGGCCAATCGATCCCCATTATAGCTCCCCCTAAAGGATGGCAGGGGGAGAAGTCGCGCCAGCGACAGAGGGGGTGGCCAAAGCTGGTGGGAAAATCGAGGTTTAACGCATGTTGTATGCCAGCCTAAACGCTGACCAACAACGTAGCGCTAACGCACATGAATAATCAGAACCAATGCCACGAATCTTTAACTAAATGGCATTGAGCTTTGCTTGTATAATTGGCAGGTGTTACATGGACTATAAAAAGCTGGGTACGAAATATTACATTCGCGTTGATCGCGGCGAAGAGATAGTCTCTTCAATTTTGGAGGTGTGCCGCCGAGAGAGCATCGCCTCAGCAACCTTTATGGGTATTGGCGGCTGTCAGAGCGCTGATATCCAAACCTTTAATCCTGTGCTGGGGCAGTTCTCCACCGAGCATGCCGAGGGCATGCTAGAGCTGATTTCCTTTATGGGCAACGTTATCTCCGATGATGCTGGGGAATTGTACTATCATGCTCATGCCATGTATTCCATGGTGGAGAATGGTCAGCATCGCGTCATCGCCGGCCATCTTAAGTCTTCTACAGTTTTATATACAGCGGAGCTTGAGCTAAATCCCGTTGAAGGCGGAGTGATCCGGCGCAAGCCCGATCCCGAAACGGGTACGGGCTTTTGGGCTTTTGAATAATAGCTTGGCTGTCTATCCTGTTTAGTGAGGCACAGTGCCCGCGGCGCAAATCTGATTATGGCGCTGCGGGTTATTTTGCGTGACGAATAGTCTAGAGCTCTTTGCGGTGTCTGAATCTGCAGATCAGCTGGGTCATGGTTCCCATAGGGCAAAAGCTGCACCAGGTTCTGGGCTTATACAGTACCATGAGAATTAAGCCGAGGAACGCTGAGGTTAGCATTAGGCTGTAGAAGCCGAAGACGTACTGCGCTACCCATTCCGGCGAGCTGCCGGCGGTGTAAGCCCAGTCCCAGGGAACGCTGAAGGTCCAGAACAGGGTTACCGCCTGGCGCAGCGTTGCCCCGCCGTATACCTTCCAAGTCTGATACAGAATATTGCCGAACATGGCCAGGAAAAAGACGAGAAAGCCGTAGCGGAACCATTTAGCGGGCATCCAGGCGGGCGTTGCCTGGCCGCGGCTGAAAATGAGGCGCTGTTTGGGGACTGCTCCCTGTGCTCCGCTTTCTCGCCACCGTTTGACGCTTCTTTTGTGCATAATGTGCGGAATTTGGGGAATTACAGTCAATAGCTGGCCTCTGCCGCACATGTGGTTGCAGAACCATTTGTTGCCTCCGAAAATTGCAAACAGTAGCGGTACGAGAAAGTCAAACATGCCCAGCCAGGCGAATAAGATGTTGAAGAAGCCTAGGATAAAATAGACGATAGTCCAGATCCAGAAATAATCGTACCAATGCTTCGCGCTGTTCATTGGTGCGCTTCCTCCCGTGTCTTTAATTCTATGCATCCGGTTGGGCAGACTTTGGCGCATTGGCCGCAGCCGACGCAAAGCTCGGGATCGACGACAGCATAGCATCCCTTCCAGACGCTGATCGCGCCTTTGGGACATTCGTGCTTGCAGGCACCGCAGGACGCGCAGCGGGTGGAATCGGCTTGGGCATAGCTTTTCGGAGGCATGGCGACTGTTCTCCATATATCGTTGAATTATGGGAAACTTTCTCCGCCGCGGAGTATATCCTTTACTGTTTGCGCAAACCACATTGGGCCTTCGGCCATTGTCATTAAAATACTATTATGCGAGCTTTTAGCGCTGCACTAGCTTCCGCGACGGCACTGCTTCGCTACGCTCAGATGTGCCTTACGCGGAACTAGTTACGCGCTTTGATTGCTAACAACAGCCATGAATTGTGTCGGCATAGGCTTAACTAAATGACATTGACATTGCCCCTAAAAGATGGCAAAGGCTATAAGTTAGCGATTAGCTAACATGTTAACATCCAAGCTCCAACTAAACGATGGCATTGCGTCACTAATTGTAGATCCAGAATAGTAAAGCTCGTGGTGTTTGATAATAATGTTTCTTAATGAAACTAATCACTGCTATTTACTATTTGCCTATTAAGAGGGATATAATGATCAAGTGACTTAGCCTTTGTATAAGAGGCTTTGGTTAAGGAGGCAAGTTTGTAATGGCGATTGAGAATATTTCCGGTTTTTCTGGTATGCCAATCAACGGCGGCTTTAATCTGCCCGCCATGAATTTCCCTGGTTTCGGTTTTACGGGATTGGGCGCTATCGACACTACCGATTCTATGTCTATCAGCCTGTTCAGCGAAGACGCTGAAGAGGTTCCTGCTTACGATTTGGAAGCTGAAGAGGCTGACGAAGCTAACGCGGCTGCCAACGGCGAGGCTGCTGAAACCGAGGAAGCTGAAGAGGCGGCGGAAAATGCCGATGCCGAAGCTGCTGAAGAACTGCAGAACCTTGACGCCAAAGGCGAAGATGAAGAGGTCTCCTTAGAGGACAAGGCTGAGATATTGGGCGATGAGCTGGAAGCCTTGGGAGCCGACATAGAGGCCAAGCAGGACGATATTGAAGATAAGATCGCCGAGCAGGAGCGTCTTAAGGAAGAGCAGGAGAACCTGCAGCGGGAGCTGGAGATAGCTCAGCGCGAGGGTGACCAGGAATCTGTAGCCGAGCTTCAGGGCGAGCTGGAGGGAATCGGCGCCGAGCTGTCGGCATTGGGTGCGGAGATTAATGGTCTGCAGAGAGATGTCGATATGCTCAACAACAACGTAAGCCTTAAGAAGGCCGATCTGGACGATGTTACGCGCCAGCTTCAGGAGAAGGCCGCGGCCGCTCAGGCTGCTGCCCAGGCAGCGGCGGCTCAGGCGTCTTCCGGCGGTGGCGGCGGTGAAGGCGGCGAAGGCGGCGAGGCCGTGTCCGATGGCGGCGGTGGCAATTCTGCCGAGGCTGCTAATGCCAATGCCGCGGCTGATCAGGCTCAGCAGGCTTCCAACCAGGCTCAGCAGACCGCTAACAACGCCCAGCAGAGCGCCAATGACGCCAACAATGCCGCTAATCAGGCCAATCAGGCGGCTAACCAAGCCAACCAGGCTGCCCAGTCTGCTAATCAGGCTCAGCAGGGCGGAAATAATGGCGGTGGCGGTAACAGCGGCGGCGGAGGCAACGGTGGCGGCGGTGAAGCCGGCGGTTCCGCGCCCGCGGGTGGCGGAAATGGCGGCGGAGCCAATGGCACTAACGCTGCTGGCGGAAATAGCCCCGCAGGCTCCAACAGCGAGGTTAAGGGCGTCAACACCGATATTAAGCTTGACAACGTCGACGATCAGAAGATGGCCGACTATATCAACAACTTCCTTAAAGAGCACGATTCGCCGGCGGCCGGTACTGGCGCGGGCGAGATGATGGTTAAGTACGGCAAGGAATACGATGTCGATCCTCTGATCCTGCTGTCCATCGCCGGCCAGGAGACCCAGTGGGGCAAGACCGGTATCGGCGTTAACGGTATGTTAGGCGTGGGAGCCTTCGACTCCGATCCTAACAACGCTACGCGCAACTCCAAGTTCGCCGGCGTAGAGAACCAGATCCGCGTGGGTGCCAAGACCTTCCACAACCTGCGCGAAAAGGGCGGCGCTTCCTCCTCGGATTCTGTGGCGGTGCAGGCCGATGCGGTCAATAAAGCTGGCTGGGCTACTGACCAGAATTGGCACAACGGCGTGAGCAAGCTTTATGCGCAGATCAGCGCCGACGCTGCTGAGAAGCTCCAGGCTGGTGATGCTGAGGCCGCCAAAGAGCTGGAAAGCTAGTTCCCTATAGCGTTTTGAAGCTGTTTATAAGTAGTATAACGGCTTGCTGAAAAAAGGCCGGCATCGGGTGAACTCCTGGTGTCGGCTTTTTTATTTGTATTATGTACTATCGGTTGTTCGTCTACTGCACTGCCGAGTGCTCTCTCTTATAGCAAGCTTCGTCTTGTGCTTGATTAATAGCTTGCGAACAGTGATGCTATATGCTATAAGATAGTCGAGTGCTACCAAGAACACGGTAGGCGGTTTAGCCCTCAGCTCTGTATTACTCTGCGGAGGGCATCATTAAAACCCTCCGCTTATGGAAATCCCTATTCGGGAAATCTTCGAGAGGAGGGCTTTGTGAAATGACGATTGTCAATAATATGCTTTTAGTGATCGGCTTTACGCTGACCGTTTTTGGCGTTGGCTTCGCAATAGGCTTAGCCATTGGCAGTTTGAATAACACAAAAAAATGATGACCGCCAACAGTCGCAAAGTTACGGTCATCATTCTAACGTAACTGAGGGCTAACCGTCTATCGGTAGCACTTTCTTTTATTACTATAGCACAACGCCTTTTTAACTGTCAAATACTGTGCGTGGTGTTGGTGCAAATATTAGAGTAGTCACGCAATACGTGAGAACAAATAATGGTTTCGCCTGTGACAAGCTTCTGCTAGCCTTTGATTAAGAGCTTGCGAACAGCGATGCTATATGCTATAAGTTAGTCGAGTGCTACCATAAACGGTAGACGGTTGCCCCCCAATTGTATACAGGGGGCCTTTGATCCCCCAATTTATTGGAGACCTATTAAGGAATCTTATTGAAAGGGGGGCAGAAGATATGCTGACAGTTGATAATATGCTGGCGGTACTGAGCTTTGGCTTAGCCTGCTTAGGTATCGGGTTTACCCTTGGTATAGCCATTGGCAAACTATATCAATCAAAAAGCAAATGACCGTCTCCAGTCCAAAGGTAACGGTCATTTGATCTTATAACCCAAGGGCAACCGTCTATCGGTAGCACTTTCTTCAATTAATATAGCACAACGCCTTTTTAACTGTCAAATACTGTGTGTGGCAATATGCGTATCGCGACAATTATTTGTTTTGAGTGTTTCGTTTTGTTAAGCTCATAAGTTCACAGCTATAATAAGCCGTTTAGCCGATGACGATGGCGCAGGCGTTGGTTCCGCTGTTTCCGAAGGAATTGACCAGAGCCGCCCGCGGTCTGTCCGCTGGCCAGGGCAGGGGACGCCCGGCGATCTGCAGGGGACTGTTCGCCCAGTCTACGAGCGGGCTGGGCTCGGCGCAGTGCAGGCTCGGCGCCCAGCGCTCGCGCTCCATACAGCACAGTACCTTAATCAGACCCGCTATGCCCGAAGCCGCCAGAGTGTGGCCGAAATTGGACTTCACCGTACTGAGCATACAGGGGCGTTCCCGCTCGCCAGCCAGAACCTCTGCCAGCGCCTGAGCCTCGATAGCGTCGCCCAACGGCAGACCCAGCCCGAAGGCTTCGGCGGCATCGATCTGGGCGCCCTGCAGCTTGGCCTGGCGCAGAGCCCGGCGCAGCAGCGCCACAATAGTCGGCGTGCTTAGGCCGTTGCCGGTTCCCTCCTGGTTGACCGATGTAGCTGCAATGACGGCCAGAACTCTGTCTCCGTCTCGCTTCGCATCGGTAAGGCGCTTGAGAACCGCTATGCCGCAGCCCTCTCCCCAGCCAATGCCGTCTGCCGAAGCCGAGAACGATTTGCAGCGGCCGTCCGAAGCCAGGGTCTTGGCCTGGTTGGCGGCGATCCATACCGCCGGGGTCAGCAGCAGCGTAGCTCCGCCCGCCAAGGCCAGATCGCATTCGTTCAAGCGCAGGCTGTTCACCGCCTGGTTTAGAGCCACGAGGGACGATGAACAGGCGGTGTCGATGGTCATGTTAGGGCCAGTCAGACCTAAATGGTAGGCGATGCGTCCCGAGGCCTGTGCCCCAGAGCTGCCGGCTACTGCCCACTGCTCTAGCTGTGAATACTCTTGCAGATGCAGGGTTTTAAACTCCTGCTCAGTTAGGCCGATAAACACGCCGGCTTCAGTGCTAGGTAGCGGGCGTCCCGCCTGCAGAGGCGTGCCATATCCGGCATCCTGCAGGGCTTCGCAGGCCACCTGCAGCAGCAGGCGCTGCTGGGGATCGATATGCTCGGCCACATACGGCGCTATGCTGAAGCGCTTGGCGTCAAAGGCGTAAATGTCTTCGACAAAACCGCCCCAGCGCGAGCATACCTTGCCCGCCTTGCCGGGCTGAGGATCGTAATACCTGTCTATGTCCCAGCGCTCTGGCGGCACTTCGCCTATGGCGTCGCCGCCGTATGATATGAAATCGGCGAAGCTGGCGCGGTCGCGGATGCCTCCGGGATAGCGGCAGCCGATGCCAATAATCGCGATAGCCGTCTGCTCGTCAATCTGCGCCGGAGGTGCCGCCGTTTTCGCTGGCGCGGCTGACGGCTTACCGGTTATGCCCAGCAGTTCTGTGAGGTAGCCGACTAAAGCCTCGCAGCTGGGATAGTCGAAGGCCAGAGTAATGGGCAGGTTGCGCTCGGTTAGGCGAGCCAAAGCGTTGCGCAGCTCCAGGGCCATCAGCGAATCCAGGCCGTATTCGGCCAGCGGGCGCTCGTAGGCGAAGCTGTCGTGTCCCAGGGCTTTGCCCACCTCGGCCAGGACTGCGTTCTTTAGGCGCTGAGCGCTGTTCCTGGCGGTGTCGGAGCTGTCTGCGGTTGGGGCAGCATCTCCTGTCCCCTGGCTGGTGGCTTGCTCATCCCATGAGGTCAGCTCGCTCACCAGAGCGCTGACGCGGCCCTGCGCGTGTTCGGCCGCTTTTTTCCAGTCTATAGGCAGTACGGATATGTGTCCGCGCTTGTCCCAAAGGCGGCTCAGCAGGCTGCGCCCTCTGTCGGCGCTGATAAGGCTGATGCCTTCATCGCCCAGTCGGCTCAGATAGGTGGCGTTGAGCTTCTGCCCCATACCCAATTCCCAGGCTCCCCAGGCGATGGCCACGGTGGGGCGCCCCTCAGACTGGCCGTAGGCGGCCAGCCCGTCCAGGGCGGCATTAGCGGCGGAGTAATTGCCCTGTCCGGCGCTTCCCAGCACCGAGGCTATGGAGCTGAAGAATACCATAAAGTCCAGATCGGCCCCTCTCGTCGCCCGGTATAAATTCCAGGCGCCCTGAAGCTTGGGCCGCAGTACCTTGAGGAAACGCTCTTCGCTTAGGTCGGAGAGTACGCCGTCGTCTAAGGCGCCAGCCGTATGCACCGCGCCGCGCAGGGGAGGAGCCTCGCTGCGCCAGCGATCGATAATATTGTTTATCTCTGAAGTATTGGCGATGTCTGCCGCCGCCCATTTTACGCGTATGCTCTGCTGCTCTAGCGAGGCGATGAACTCCCGGTCTGTTTCGTTAGGCTGATGGTGGCCGAGCAGCAGCAGGTGTCTGGCTCCGCGCTGGGCCATTTCCTTGGCGGTTTCCCTGCCCAAAGCTCCAAAGGCGCCCGTGATTAAGTATGAGGCATCGCCGCGCAGCTCTTTTATGCTTTCTTCAAGGGGAGCGCTGGCCGTTAGGCGGGCGGCCAGCAGGCGTCCGCATCTGAAGGCGACTTGATTCCCCCGGCTGGCGCTGGTCAGCCAGTCCGCTATATTGCTGCCTTCGCCCGGCTCTAAGTCTTGATATCCCCAGCCGCCGCGGGGAAGGTCGGCCAGGCGCACATTTAGCTGGGGATGCTCCAGCATGGCCACCCGTCCCCAGCCCCATACCGCGCTCAGGGCGCAGTCGGGCCGCTCTCCGTAAACGGGCTGTGCCCCTCGGGTGAACACGGTCAGCTGCGGCGGCTTCCTGTCCAGAGGAAGCTCGGACAGCGCCTGAAGTACCGCATTAACCCAGGCCAGATTGTGGGCTGCCCGCTGAGAGCAGCCGTCCATAGCCGCATCGGTGGCGCTGTCAGCGCCGCCGCGGTATTTAGACCCAGCGCTGCTGCGAGCTAAGACGCAGGCCACCCCGGCGATGCTCTGGTCGTGGCTGAGAAGCTCTAGGGTGTGCTTGCGCCATTCCTCAGCTGAAATAATGCGGCTGTCATCCGAAGCAAAATCATCGGCCACAATGCCGTCAAGGCCGGCGCGTTCGAGAAGCTGGGCGATAAGCGCCGCCTCAGTGGGCTGCTCGCTCAGTATCAGCCAGCGCCCCTCAGCGGCCGGCGCTGCGGACGGACAGGGTATCTCCCGCCAGCAGATGCGGAACAGCTCGCCGGTCTGCTGCCCTGATGGCGCTTCGTTGGCAAGGCTCGGATAAGAGGCGGGCAGCCGGTGGAAATAGCGGCGGAATTTTAAATCATCCGGAGCTGGTACGGCGCCTGATTTGTCCGCACTATTATGCTGGCGCTGGGGGATTAAGCCCGTCTGGGTATCGGCGCTGACGCTAAGTACGGCGTGGACGTTGGTGCCGGAAATGCCGAAGGCGCTGACTCCGGCCCAGCGTTTTTCGTCCGCGCTGGGCCAGGGGGTAAGCTGTATCGGTACGCGCAGATGCTGAGCGGCCAGATCGATATAGCTGCTGGGATGCTCAAAGTGCAGGCTGGGCGGTATCTGTCCCTGGCGCAGGGCGAGTACGGCCTTGATCAGTCCCGCCACGCCGGCGGCGCCCTCGCAGTGGCCGAGGTTGCTCTTTACCGCGCCGATATACAGGGGGTTCTGGGGACTGCGAAAACGCCCGATGGCCTGTCCCAATGCCTGCAGCTCCACGGAATCGCCCAAGCGCGTGGCTGAGCCGTGGGTTTCGGCGTAGCCTATCTGCTCGGGAAGAACTTTTGCCTGGCGCAGCGCCTCCCGGATGACCTCTTCCTGGGCTAGGCCGTTGGGGGCGGTCAGGCCGTTGCTGTGCCCGTCCTGGTTGACGGCTATGCCCTCGATCACCGCAAAGATGGGAGCGCCTGCCGCGATAGCTTCCCTGTAATCCTGCAGAACCAGCACTCCGCAACCGTCGCTGCGCAGGAAGCCGTCGGCAAATTCGTCGAAGGGACGGCAGCGTCCGCTGGCCGACATAGCATGGGTAGCCGAATGCAGCACGCTTCCCGTAGGCGACAGAACTAGATTGACTCCGCCTACCACGGCACGGCTGCACTCGCCCAAGCGCAGGCTGTTTACCGCCAGATCGAGGGCTACCAGCGACGATGAACAGGCTGTATCTACAACTAAGCTGGGGCCGCGCAGTCCCAGTATGTACGAGAGCCGTCCTGCGGTTACGCTGGTCTGCAGTCCGCTTCCCGACCAGGCGTCAAGCTGCTCGGGCTGGCGCAGCAGATCGGCGTAATCGTGAGAGCATATACCCAGAAATACACCGGTAGCGCTGTTGTTTAATTCTTCTCTGCTTAACCCCGCCGAGACCAGCGCCGAGTAGGCAACCTCTAAAAACAGGCGCTGCTGCGGGTCCATGGCGGCGGCTTCGCGCGTAGATATGGCGAATAGCTCGTGATCGAAGCAGTACGGATCATCGATAAAGCCTCCGCAGCGGCTGATCATCTTGCCCGTCTGTCCCGGTATAGGGCTGTACCAGCGGTCGCTGTCCCAGCGCTCGGCGGGAACCTCGCTGATGGCGTCGCGTCCCGAAGCCAGCAGCTCCCAGAAAGAGGCGAGATCGTGTACTCCTCCTGGATAGCGGCAGCCTATGCCGATGATGGCTATAGGAGCGCTGCTCTCCGCAGGCCGCTCAGATTGCTGAACATCAGGCTCTGCCTGCTCGCGGCTGTCTGAGTGTGCCGCAGTATCGGCGGTCTGTTCGCGGGTCGCGGGTGCATTATCGTATGCCTTGACAGTTGCATTGTCAATATTGTTCTGAAGCAGGGTCTCGGTTAAATAGGCGCATAAATGCTCGGGGGTGGGATACGCCAGCAGCAGCGTTACCGGCAGGGGCAGGCGCAGCTCGCGGGCGATAATGTTGCGCATCTCCACGGCCATCAGCGAATCGATGCCCTGCTCGGCAAAGGGACGGTCCCAGGGCAGAGAGGCCGCTTCTTCAAGGCTTAGCCCCAGGCACTTGCTCAGGCAGTGGCGCAGCAGCTCTTCCGTTTTGGCAATTATCAGCTGGCGATCGCCGCTCGTCCAGGCGGATTCCTGGCTGCTTGCGCTGTCCGTTGGCTCCGCGCTTTTCAGGGCGGCGAACAGCGAGCTGTTCTGCCATTGCGGATAGTAGCTAAGCCAGCTGTCTGCGTCTAAGGGGCCGTATATGGTTTGGGCGGTGCCGGCTTTGATCAGGCGTCCCAGCACGCGGGCTCCGTTGGCGGCGTAGATTAGGCCCATGCCGCTCTGGCGCACCATGGCTATTTTGGCGTCATCGCCCAAGGGCATACCGCCGTCGATAAAGGCTCCCCAGTTTACGGCGGTCACCGGGCGGCTGTGCGCTCTGCGGTAGGCGGCCAGCCCGTCTAAGAAAGCATTGGCCGCGGAGTAGGTAAACTGTCCGGGAGAGGCCAGCACTGAGGCGACTGATGAGTACAGCGCGAAAAATTCCAGGCTGTCCTGCCAGGTAAGCTTGTTCAGCAGCCAGGCTCCCTGGGCTTTGGGGCGCCATACCTGCTC
The DNA here is from genome assembly GCA_017444045.1 of bacterium. Lineage (GTDB taxonomy): Bacteria > Vulcanimicrobiota > Xenobia > Xenobiales > Xenobiaceae > JAFSXO01. The sequence goes on from JAFSXO010000366.1 coordinate 11,703, forward strand.
CAAGCGCTGGGGCGTCTGCTCGCCCAGCAGACCGACATCGGCCAGGCCGGCACCGTGGACTATGCCGCCCAGGTCTCCCCAGCGGCGGGCCTGCTGCAGTGAGGCCGCCAGGCGCGTTTCGTTGGTCACATCGAAGTGATCCAGGCGCACGCTGGCTCCGCGTTTTCTGATACGCCGCAGGGCGGCCAGCTGGGCTTCGGTGCGGGGGCCGTGGCGCGATACCAGCATCAGCTTGCGCGCTCCGCGCTCCGTAAGCCACTCGGCCAGGGGCAGAAGCAGTCCCCCCAGACCGCCGGTCAGATAGTATACCTTATCGGGAGATATCTGGGGATAGGCGAACGCTGGAGCCTGGATGCCCTGCTGAAGTCTGGCTGCATAATAAACGCCGCTGCGCCAGGCCAGTTCGTTTTCGCGGGCTGTTCCTCCGGCCAGGAAACAGAGCAGGCTGGCCAGAGCCTGGGCGCGTTCTGCCGGAACTATTGAGCGGGGAGGCATGTCGATGGCCGCAGTCTTTAGCTCGGGATGCTCGACGCCCAAATTGCGCGCCGCTCCCCACAGGGCGGTCTGCGCTGGATTGACGGCTTCTCCGCTGATGCTCTGCCCGGCGAAGGTGACCAGGAACAACCTTGGCGATAGCGCTGAAGCTGCCGAGCTGACCGTTTGGGCTAATTCCATTAGGCCGGTGCAGGTGCGCAGAGCGCGCGAGCTCAGCGAGGAGTCCTGCGCATCTGGCAGGGTGGCCTCTCCGCTTTCGGCCAGCCAGACGAGGTTCAGCGTGCCGCGCTGTCCGGCCCAATGCTCTTCCAGCTCTTTTTCCGTTATCGGCTCGGCCTTAGCTCCGCGCTGGCGCAGCTCTGAGCACAGCTCGCCTCCCCAAGGCGATGGTGACGCCGAAACGATAAGCCAGCGCTCCTGGTTGGAGTGGCTGTAGGTGTCCCATTCTGGGGTATCTTCGATGGGGCAGGGAACCCAGCTGACGTTTAAGAAGCTGGCGCGGTCGCTGAGATAGTCGCGGTCAAACCACAGCCGGTTCTTTTTCCAGGGATATGTAGGCAGAGCCTGGCGGCGGTATTCGCGTCCCCACACCTGCGACCAATTGATCTCCGCGCCTCTGACGTATAGCTCGGCGAGACTTTGGCGCAGAGTGCGCTCCGCGTTCTCCAGCGGCCGGGCCGAAGGCAGCAGCTTGCAGCCCTTATCCTGCAGATTAAGGGCTATCATGCTCAGCAGGTGGGGCTGAGGGCCTATCTCGATCAGCGCGTTCACGCCCGTATCAAGCAGGGCCTTTACGGCGCGGGGGAAGTCGACGGGCTGGCAAAGATGCTCACCCCAATAGCCGGCGTCTTTTAGCTCTGCGCTCACGGTCTGGCCGCGCAGGGGCGATATGTAGGTGACCTTGGGCTCGCGCGCATCTGCCTGGCTGAGTATGGCCGACAGCTCCGGCACAAGCGCCTGGGCAGAAGGCGAATGGAAGGCTCCCGATACGGCCAGCCTCTGCACGCGGCAGCTGCTTCCGTTTTCGTCGCGTTCCTTGCGCAGGGCGTTGGCGGCTTCCCTAAGGTTCTGATCGGAGCCGGCTAAGAGCACGTGCTGCGGGGCATATATACCGGCTACGGATACGGTCTTTTCTAGGCCGCTGGCCCGCAGTACTTCGGTGACGCGCTGAAGCGGCATCCAGACGCTGAGCAGTCCGCCGGCTGGCATCTTCTGCATCAGGCGCCCGCGCTGTTCTATGATCTGGACAGCTTCCTCAAGTGTCCAGACTCCGGCCCAGCAGGCCGCCACATATTCGCCGACGCTGTTGCCCATGACGGCTGCCGGCTCGATGCCCCACGATTTCCATAGGCTGGCCAGGGCGTATTCGTAAACGAAAAGCAGTGGCTGAGTGTATTCGGTAGCGCTGAGACGAGAGTCCGCGGAATCGGAGAGAAGCAGACTGCGCACCGCTGCCGCCAGCTCTGGGCTGAATAAGCCGAGGCAGCGCTCGGCCGCTTCTTTAAATACTGGCTCGTGGCGGTATATTTCGCCGCCCATGCCCGCATACTGCGAGCCCTGGCCGCTGAAGACAAAGCCCAGCTTCAGCGTGCGTCTCTGGGCATCGGCCGTAACCCTTAGGGATGAACGGTTCCAGTCGGCTTCTGGCTCACCCTGTCCGACCCAGGCGCGGCGTACGGCAAAATGCTGCCTTCCGCATGACGCCGTTGCGCATACATCGCTCCATTGCGCTGCTTCTGGGCCGTTTTTGTGGGCAGCCCACCAGTCATTGTAGCGTTTCTCCAGCTCGTCAAGGGCCTGGCTGTCGCGGGCCGAGAGGGGCAGTATCCACGGCTCAGCCGCGCCGGCAGCCGATTCTGCCTGGCCTGGCTTGTCTGCAGTATTGGCTTTGGATGATAAATCGGGATCGTAGGACTGAACTACTGTGTGCACATTAGTGCCGGACAGGCCGAAAGCGTTGACTCCCGCGGTGTAATGGCCTTCGCGACGGGGAAATGCCTCGTTGTTCTCCGGCAGGCGCAGGGGAAGCTCTTCCCAGGGAATATCGCGGCTGGGATGATCGCAGTAAAGGTTGGCCGGTACTGTGCCATGCTGAACCGCCAGTACGGCTTTTATAAAGCCGGCGATGCCCGCCGCGGCTTCGGAGTGGCCGAACTGGCTCTTGAGCGCGCCCAGCCAGCATTCTGAACTGTCGCCAGTTTCTCTGTACCCGTGTTCTAAGGCCTGGGCGATGGAATTGGCTTCCATGGGGTCGCTGATAGGCGTGCCTACTCCGTGGGCTTCGATGAGACCCAGCATTGAGGGCTTGATGCCAGCGTTTTCCCAGGCCTGGCGCATAACCGCTTCCTGTGACGGGCCGTTGGGAGAGGTCAGGCCGTTGCTGCGTCCGTCCTGGTTGGCAGCAGTGCCCTTAATAACCGCTAAAATGCGGTCGCCCTCGCGCTCGGCGTCCTCAAGGCGCTTCAGAAGCACCAGTCCGCAGCCGTCGCTGCGCACATAGCCGTCGGCATCGGCGGAAAAGGCGCGCAGATGGCCGGTGGGGGACAGCGCTCCCATCTGCGACATCTGCACCAGGTTGTCGGGGGACAGCATGAGGTTGACGCCACCCGCCAGGGCCAGCGCGGATTCCCCGCTGTTAAGGCTTTGACAGGCTAAATGCACCGCCAGCAGTGATGACGAGCAGGCCGTGTCTAGGGCTACTGACGGGCCTTTTAAGCCCAGCTGATACGATATGCGTCCCGCCGCCGTAGCGTAGGAATTGCCAGCCGTAGACCAGGCGTTGATGTTTTGGCTGTCGCGGGCCAGCAGATAATAGTCCATGGTGGCGATGCCCAAAAACACCGAGGTGGCCGAGCCCCACAGCTGCGCTGGGGCTATGCCCGCGTTTTCCAGGGTCTCCCAGGCCGTCTGCAGTACCAGGCGGTGCTGGGGGTCCATAGCTTCGGCCTCTGCCTTGGGTATGTGGAAAAACTCGTAATCAAAGCTGTCGAAATCGTCGACTAGCCCTCCCCAGCGCGTGACCATTTTTCCAGGAGTGCCGGGTATGGGATCGTAAAGCTCGGATACATCGAAGCGCTCGCCCGGGATGGTGGCGATGCAGTCCTCTCCGGACAGAAGCGTTTTCCAAAAATCTTCGGGACTGCTGACCTGTCCCGGATAGTGGCACCCTATGCCTATTACCGCGATATCGCGAGTCTGTCGCTCTGACGGAATGCCACCGCTGGGCTTGGCACCGGCCGCTGTGTCCGTCTGGGGTGTTGGTGCAGCTTGCGGTTTGTCTTGTAGATACAGTAATTGTTCTGCCAGAGTGGGGCAGTCGTACACGAATGAAAGCGGAAGTACGCGTTTTAATGCTTTGTTTAGCGCGTTGCGGTATTCGATGGACATTAAAGAATCGAAACCGTATTCCGACAGAGGGCGGCTGTCGGAGAAGGTTTCCTGGGGCAGGCCGCTGATGCGCACGGCCTGGGCCAGCAGAATGTCCTTTAAACTGTCGGCGGCTGATGCGGAAATGCTTGACGGGGCGGGGGCTGCGTCAGAGGTGTTTTCTGCGTTATTTGCGTTCTTTGCTGACGATGCTGGTTCTGTCTGCATAACCGGGGCAAAGAAATCGCGCAGCTCCGAACCGATGGTGTGCGACAGTCTTTCCCAGGCGTAGTTGGCGCAAATAAAGCTTCCTGTAGCTCCCAGCAGCTCGGCAAAGGCGGCGCCGCCTCCATGAGCGTCTACGGTTCCCATGCCCAGCTCGCGCAGGCGCTGGCGGTGGTGTGGGCTTAAGGCGCGTCCCATGCCTATGCTCCATGGCCCCCAGTTTATTATGGTGACGGGCAGATTTTTGGCCTGGCGCCAGGAGGCCAGAGCGTCCATAAAAGCGTTGGCGGCCGCGTAGTTGGCCTGCCCAGCGCTTCCGTAGGCAGACGCTACCGAGCTGTAGAGGACGAAGGCCTGCAGGGGAGCGGATAAGGACAGGCGATGCAGATTCCAGGCGCCCTGCATTTTGGGGGCCAGCACAGAGGGAAAGCGCTCCCAGCTCTGCTTGTGCCAGACCGCATCGTCTAGGACGCCGGCGCAGTGGACGATGCCTCTCCAGGGGCGGGCGGTATCATTTTGCAAAACGCGGGCCAGGCGCTGCAGCTCGTCATAGTCGCTGACATCGCAGCTCAGATAGAATATGCCATCTGCGCTGTCGGCCAGTTCTTCAGCCGTATTGATGGCTTTCCCCTGGACGGCATTAATCCAGCTCAGCAGCTCGCCTTGGGGCGAACGGCGCCCGATGGCGATTAAGCGTCTGATGCCCAATTGGCGCAGGCGCTCTGTAGCTACCTGACCCAGTTCACCGGATGCGCCGGTTATCAGCCAGGTGGCCTGGCGGTCTGTCTCTGGATGATCGGGCCAGGGCTGGCGGGCTTCCATTTTTAAGGCGTATAGGCCGCGGCTGTCGGCGTGTATCTGGTTGCGGGGAATATCGTTCGGCCAAAGCGCGGATAAGGGCAAGGCTAGGGCCGCCCAGCTGCCCAAATGCGTATTATACGCGGAACTGTCTGGAACGTCAGCTAGGTCTAACCAATGCAGCTGCAATTCTGGATGCTCATGGAATAGGGTGCGCGCCATGCCGATTAGGGGAGCCTGAGCCAACGCCCACAGCTCAGACCAGGAAGGTTTCGCAGCGAGTGTCGGCTGTGCCGCATCCGCTGTTCCTTGTTTTGTGATTGCAGATGCAGGAGTCTCTGCTGTCTCTGCGCCATTTGTAAGCAGAATTACGCGCCAGGCTCGTCCCTGCGGGGCGGGATGCTCAATCAGCCACTGGGTTAGCTGCAGAAATGGTTCGCATAAACCGCGCAGTATATCGAGCCACTCGGCACTGCCGATCAGCTTCTGCAAATCATCGTCTGAACGTGAACTGCACAGCTGGCGAAGTCTCTCGGAATCGCTGGCGAAGATTACTCCGACGGTGGGAACCTGCTGTGTCGGCTCTGTTTCGCCGTCTGCGGAACCGCAATTCTCTGAAGCATTGTTCCCTGCCATTCTGTTAAAGCTGCTGGCGCTGCTTTCCAGTTCGGCAATGGCATCTTTGACTGAGGCGCATTCACGCAGCTCGGCGTTGCCGTAATGCTCCAGCACCTGCCAGGGGTACTCGCTTGCTTTACTCTCGTCTCGCTGGGGCATGGCTTCCACGACCAGCCAGCGTCCCCTCTGGTTAGGTATAGCTGCATCTGCACAGTCTATGATGCGCCAGTGCCTTTGATACAGCCAATTTCTCCACTCTGGCTGTGCTGTTATTTCGGCATAACTGGCGTCCGCTGCGGTTTGGCTGTTAGCAGGCATCTGTGACTGACGGGCATTGTCTGCGCAGGATGTGCTCTCGGTCTGCTGCTGAATTGATGGTCGTTTTGTTGGCTCTGTTGTCTCTGTCCGTTTGCTCTGCGGCTCTTTGCTTGCGGAAGGGCTGCCGGCGGAGTGCTTTCTGAATGTGTAAGAGGGCAGGGTGATAATGCGGCCCGCTGGCACTATGCTGGCCCAGGGCAAATTTTCGCCCGCTGTATATTTTTGGGCCAGTATGCTCAGCGCTTGGCGGCGCTGCTCACCGGCTTCCGGTATCTGGGGTAGCTCGGCTGCTGCGGTTGGCGAAATCGCTATGGCCTGGTTTATTCCTGTCCGCTTGCTTTCTCCGATCCAGCAGGCGCGGGGCTCGGCGCTGGCGGGCGTCATATCGTTGTTCAGAAGCCCCTGCAGTATCGCGCTCAGCTCTGCCGTACTGCTCGCTAATACCGCTAAACGGCAGCTGAGATGCGAGCGTCCTATGCCGGCGGTGTAGCATATGTCGGCAAAGTCGGCCTTAGGGTTGACGGCAAGCCATTGCGCATAGCGTTCGGTTTGTGCTCTAAGGGCATCACTGCTACCGGCCGACAGCGCGAATAGCTGTATTTGGCCGTTATCTTTTTTTGAAGCATCTGCAGAATTTGGAGCAATGGCCATGCTTGTCTGACCCCTAATATTAAATTGAACGCCATCGGCAAAATATAAAAATTCGCCATTTCCTTCGGGCTATCCCCTTTTGGCGTTTTTTTTGTATCCCAAACTTTATGCGTGGCATGTATCTAAAGTTTAGCAAAATAATAAAGGTTTGATGTTGACTTAATCGCAATAATCATGAATAATAGTGTAAATAGTTGGACATAGTAACGGCAAATAAAAACTAAAGTCGGTTAAATAGTTCGGGATTAGTGTTGTTTGTGCGTATTTTTAGATGGAAGGAAATGGAGATGAGAGTGTTATGCTGAATGAATTGGATAAACTGACAAACAATAACGGTGGTGTTACCACGCTTACAGAAAATGGCGCCCTGACTTTGGCCACCAGCGGCTCGAAATGTCTCGATCTTTTTTCTTCCATCGGAGCCTGGCGCGGCAGAGATGATGGTTATATAATCAAGCATTTTGCCGAAGCCTTCAATGAAGATAAGCTTCTGGCTATGCGGATATTGTTCTATACCCGCGATGTGCGCGGCGGTTTGGGAGAGCGCCGCGTGTTTAGAATCCTGCTGAAATGGCTGGCCGAGAACTGCCCTGAGGCGCTGCGTCCTAATTTAATGTATGTGCCCTTCTTCGGCCGTTTTGACGATCTCTGGGATTTGCTTGATACTGAGCTGTGTCCCGAGGTGATTGCTATGATTAAACAGCAGCTCGATATGGATCTCGAGAATCTAAAAGCCGAGAAGCCCATTTCTCTGCTGGGCAAATGGCTGCCATCGTCTAACACCTCCAGCAAGCAGAGTGTGCGCCATGCCAATAAAATCGCCAAAAAGCTGGGCTGGAAGATCAGCGACTATCGCAAAACGGTCAGCAAACTGCGCCGGGCTATAGATATCGTAGAAACGCGTATCTGCCGGGCGCTGGAAATTGATTTTCCCAAGCTGCCAGGCCAGGCGCTGAAGCGTTATACCAAGCTGTTCTTCCGCAGATATGAGGAAAGCTTTAATGCCTATCTTGAGAGTGTAAACAAGGGCGAGGCAAAAATGAATGCCGATACCCTGCTGCCCTGCGATATCGTACATAAGCTGCTGACTGAAAGATGGAGCAAGCGATGGGATGAGATGAGCCAGGAAGAGATTGGTGCTTTGGATACTATGTGGAAGCAGCTTCCAGATTTCACTAATTCTGGCAACAATATTGCCGTAGTAGATGTATCTGGTTCTATGTTTTGCCATGGCAGTGGCATCGCCCCTATCGATGTATCTGTCAGCTTGGGCCTGTATTTTGCTGAGCATAACACCGGGTGTTTTCGCGGTACTATGCTGACCTTTTCCGCAAAGCCCAAATTGGTCTTTGTTAAGGGAAGCAATATTAAGCAAAAGGTGGAAAACTGCACAAACCTTGAGTGGGGCGGCAACACAGATATCAAAGCGGTGTTCGATGTGATTTTACAAGCTGCCTTGAATAAAAAGGCCAAGCCGGAGGAAATGCCGCAGACTATTTATATCATCAGCGATATGGAGTTCGATGACTGTACCAGCAATGCCGATGTCACCAATTATGAGTTGGCTAAGTGCACGTATGCCCGTTACGGCTACAAGCTTCCTGGCGTAGTTTTTTGGAACGTGGATTCTCGGAACTCGCAGGTTCCTGTGGCTAAAGATGAAATCGGCACGGCTTTGGTGTCTGGCTATACTCCGCGCCTGTTTGGTATGATTTTTAGTGTCCTTGAAAAGACGCCTATGGATATTATGCTAGAAATAATCGGAACCGAACGCTACCAGCGCATTACGGTGGGGACTGCCTCCTAGCGCGTAGCTAGCTCCGCGCTAGGCACATCTGAGCATAGCAAAGAGGTGCCTAGCGGGTAAACGTATTGCAAACGCAAATGTGTTCGCGGTCTGCAGCAAATAATATGCTTTCGTTGCAGATATTACATATTGACATTTGTATAATAATATTGTAATATAATTAAGCCTATGGTATAGACGCTTCCAGCAATTTTTTCCTTCGTTTACCTATGCGAGAAAAAGCATCTAGTTCGTAGGCTTTTTTTTTGTTTATTATCTCTAGCTTCTCTTTGCACGTTTTTTGAAGCTTCTGCGTGTTCGGAAAGGCGCAGCTTGCGTTAAATAAAATGAGCATTTAGCTGAATATATAAATAACTGTAAAAATATAGTTCCGTATCACAGAAGGTATTTGTGTAATTTTGGCGAAATATGCAAAATAAAACGACAATAAGCAATTGCTTTTTGTTTGCTTATCGCTGAATGGTCTGCGTAGCACCGCTGTTTCTGGACGTGCGCTGCTAACTCAAGGTCTGTGTCTCATCTTACTTCGCTTATTGCGCTATATCGCTAATCATATGGTTTTTCGATCCTGTTTCTCGATCATAATGACATGTCCGATGCTGACGAGCTTATGAGAATAATACAGTCGTTTAGTTAAGCGATGGCCCATATATCCCCATTATAGTTTCCCCTAAAGGATTGCAGGGGGAGAATTCGCGTTAGCGACAGAGGGGCTGGCCGCAGCTGTTGGGAAAACCGAGTTTTAACGCATGTCGTGCGCTAGCTTATACGCCAGATTCTGCCTGAGGGACTGCGCAAAATAGGCTGCCAGGCCTTTGAATACTGCAGGGGACTCGTCGAGATGAACATACCGTCAAGCGTGGAGGAAATAGGCGAATCTGCTTTTTCCTGCTGCAGTCTGCCCGCGGTGCGCCTGCCGGCCGATATAAAAATCGGCCGGTTCGCAGGTCCGCATCATTATTATATGGTTTAGACAGCCGGCGAGGTATTGTCTTCTGTCTGCAATGCTGACAAAACTTGAAAGCTCAGACAACTAATCTAGCTGAGTAGCTATTCTATGTACTGTCGGCCTTAATACGCATACTTCTAGTTAGTGATCCCGCGCCGGGTTCTCATAATATTTTGGCAGCTCGGTGTTGGGAAATACCGCTCTGGCGGACTCCAAATGCTTATTGAAGCATTCCTCTGAACCATAGCGGTGCGAAAGGTGCATGAGGTACAGCTTCTTCGCCTTGAGTTCTACCGCTAAACGGGCGCTTTGTCTGACCGTAAAGTGGTGGTAAGCGCGGGCCTTCTCTAAATTATCGTAATAGCAGGCCTCGCACCACAGCTCGGCAAACCCCGAGCCCAGCTTGCGGAAGCTCTTGACGCTTTCTTTGTTGAAAATGCTGTCGGTTATAAAAGCATAGCTGCGCCCCGGGGTCATGGTTACGGCCTGGCCGATAATGTCTTTCCAGCTGTATTCGCTGCCGTCTAACGTTACTGTGCCTTCTGTCTGCCCCAGCATAGCGCGCTGCTTTAGCTCCTGCAGCCATGGTCCCGGTTTCAGGCCGGCGGCCGTCAGAGCGGCACTATCTATGCGATAAGCATTGGGCTCCTCCAGGGCGTATGCCAGGCAGGGAGCGTGCTCGCGGTGAACGGCCCAGGCGAAGTGCAGGCGGCATCCGTGGGGAAGCTCAAAATACCCCGCGTGAGGCGTTTCTTCAGCGTATTCGGGCACGAAACCCTGACTGCAGCGCAGGCGGCTGATCCTTACGGTGTCGGGGTGAATCTCGTGGACGATAACGGCTAAAGTAAAGCGCTCCTCAAAATCCCAGGCGTATCCCTGCAGCTTGTGCCCCAGCTGTTCGGTCAGGTGAGGGGGGCCGTAGACGTGCAGCTCGCGGTTTTCGAGCAGGTTCATGCGCACCCATCTGTCCATGCCTATAAAGTGATCGATGTGGGTGTGAGTTATGAAAACGCGGCTGATGCGCATGAGATCGCGCATGTGCAGATTGTGGATGTCACCGCAGTCCAAAAGCCAGGCATCGTTGTTGATGTCGTTGGTGACGAAGATGGCGTTGTCTTCCCAGGGTTTGTTGAGCTGGCAGAGGGTTAGCTTCATGGTCTATTTATTAGCAGTTTGCTATTTGCTGGGGATCGGGAGCTATTCCTACGGCTAAGGCCAGGCGGATCGCTCTATCCAGAGAGTTTACGCGCTCTTCTGGGGTGAGAACATCGGTACCGCATACCGAATCAGAGACGGTCAGAACGGCTAAGGCTTCTTTGCCATGCAGGGCCGCGTTGGTGTAGAGTTGGTGTAGAGTATGGCCGTTTCCATCTCTACGCCGATCACGCCTAAGGTGGCCCACTGAACGGTGTCCTGGGAAAAATTATAAAAATAATCCGAGGTGAGTATGTTGCCAACCTGATAGCTGAATCCCAATTCTTCGGCTTTGCTGACCGCCTGGCGCAGAAGCTTGAAGCTGGCTATAGGGCTGTAGCAGCCGTTGAGCTTGAACTGGCTGATAAAGCTCGAATTGTAACAGGCCGCCTGGGCTAGGGCGATGTCGCCGAGCTTGAGGTTAGGGATAAGGGCGCCCATGGTGCCGACGCGGATAATGCGCTCGACCTTCATGGCGGTGAAAAGCTCGTGGGAGTAAATACCCATGGAGGGGCCGCCCATGCCGCTGGCCATGACCGAGATTCTCTGTCCTTGATAGAACCCCGTATAGCCCTGTATGCCGCGGACATCGTTGACGAGGCGGGCATCGGTTAGATAGTTCTCGGCGATGAGCTTGGAGCGCTGCGGATCGCCGGGCATGATGACGGTGGGAGCAAAATCTTCGGGATGGCAGTTAATATGCGGAGTCATGATAGCTGTTCTTTCTCGTTATTTGGTATTTTGAGTATAATTATAACCCAATTGATACTTTAGGTGTAGATCATACCCATTAGCTTGATGGGGAAATCGCGGTTTAGCGCATGCTGTGCGCTAGATTGTACACTAATATACAAAGCAGTGCTAGCTCACATGACAATCCGAGCCCATGCTGCTGATTCCTTAAGTTAATGGCATGGGGATATCTTATTGACTATTTTAACATTAAGGCTAATACTATACTGTTATGAAAAAAAATGAAGACCCTACAAAAGACTGGGACGATCTAACCCACGAGGAAATAGTCAGCAGAGTCGCTGATCTGCGGGCTAAGGCTGAAGCTATCCCTACCGATATTATTGATGATATTCTGGCCGATATGGATATAGGCGTGTACAGCAAAAAGGGCGAGCTTCTTGGCGAAAAAAGCTTTCTGGTTCCCGGAGCTGTCCGCGAGGACAGGCCCTATCCGTTTATGTTCCTGTCCCGGCTGCGCAACAGCACATCCTATATGTTTTTGAAAATTGTTTATCATACCGTGACAAATCCGCGCTATGAGGTGGCCATAGCTGATCCGGAGCTATTGCTGAGACTGGGTCTCGTCGACGCCGTAGCAGATGCTATTACCGTACAGTGCCAGAATATACTGACCCGTTCCGACATAAACAGTGAATTCGCCGAGATAGATTTAAATGGCTTAGATCTAGAGCTGCTGGCGATTAACTGTAAGCTGTTTACCGCTATATTAGATCATTTTGAAGAGCGGATCGACGATTTCTTAGATATCAATATCTAATGTGCCGATTTGGACGATGGAGAATAGCCCTGCGTAAGCGCACAGCCAGTTCCGCGCTAAGCACAGCTTATTGTAGCGAAGCTGTTCCAGCGCGGAGGCGGTGTAGCGCAAATATGGATATTTAATTAAAAGCTTTCCCTTAAGGAGTGTCTTCAGAAGTCGCTGGAACGCTATCAGGAGCCTGGCGCGGCTTTAAAAGCTCGGCACATTCGTCCTTCAGGCTGCCAATCTTGGCAGCCAGCTCGGCCGGCGTGGACTTTTCTTTAACGCCGTCGATGAGCATCTGCGCGATTTTGGCGTGAATAGCGCTTTTCTGCACGGCTAAGACGAAATCTAGCGGCTTTTCGTCTGGCGATGGCATATCGCTGCGGGTCTGGATGAGCGGATGCTGGCGCGACTGCCCGTGATATTCGCTTTCGGGCAGGTAGCGATAGCGGCAGAAGAAATCGCCGTGCCAGGTTAGGAAGCTGTGGGCGGTGCGGCAGCCGCGCTCATCGTCTCCGAAGTGCTCCAGCATGTAAGCGGCCAGGCGCAGATATATCTCTATGCGCTCTTCTGGAGTGGGATTGAGATCGCGGCCTTCCTGAAGCTCCTGAAATAGCCAGGGCTTAATTAGAGCGCCGCGGCCGATCATTATGCCGTAAGCACCGCTCTGCTTAATGCGATCCTCGGCCTCGTACCAGGTCAGTATATCGCCATTGCCGATAACGGGAATGGAGCGGGCATCGACGGTGCGCTTGACCACGTCCCAGTCTGCGCAGCCGGTGTAGCGCTGCTCGCGGTCGCGTCCGTGAAGGGCAATGGCGCTGACTCCCGCTTCCTCGGCCAAAGCGCTGGTCTCTAAATAGTTCAGCTTGTTTGCCCTGGGGCCGGAGCGCAGCTTGACGGTGACGGGAATATCTACGCTGGAGGCCAGGGCGGCGCAGATGGCGCGCAGGTGCTGGGGGCGTTCCAGCAGGCGGGCTCCGCAGCCCTTGCTGAGCGCTTCGCGGATGGGACAGCCTGCGTTGAGGTCTACCCAGTCCGCGCCCATCTCCTGAGCCTGAAGGGCGGCCTGTACGGCAGCATCGGGCTGGGCGGCGAGAATCTGCGCCCCGAACAGCTTTTCGTCGGGATGCTTGCGCATGAGGGCGAGATCCCGGCGCGAGCCCTTGGCCAGAGCCGTGGCGAAGACCATCTCAGACATGGTAGCCTGGGCGCCGAAGGCGGTGCACAGGCGGCGGAAGGGCAGGTTGCTGCCCTTGCTCATAGGGGCGAGGATGATTTTGGCTGTCCAGGGTGCGGACATAGCGGCCTCCAAATAGTATTGCTTAATAATATTAGAAAATATTCAATGTCGTTTGGTTAGTGTTTTGCGAACATATTCGCGCTGCACCAGCTTCCGCGCCGGCACTGCTTAGCTTCGCTCAGATGTGCCTTGCGCGGAACTGGCTACGCGCTATAATCTG
>JAFSXO010000367.1 GCA_017444045.1 bacterium
TGGCAGCAGCGGAATACGGCGCAAATAGGCTTCTATGCGATCTGCGACATCATCGGCATCCTTTTTTATCTCGTGCTCCCAGAAGCGCATCACCGTCCAGCCCTGGGCGCGCAGAGAAAAGGTCACCGCCCGGTCGTGCACCATATTGCGCTCTATTTTGGGAATCCAATAGCTGCGGTTAGATTTCAGATCGTCCCGGCGATGCTCCCAGTCATATCCGTGCCAAAAGTCGCCGTCACAAAAAACATCCAGCCGACGTGCCCGGAAAACAATATCGGGCTGACCGGGAATATCGCGGACATTGCACTCAAAAGAATAAAAGCCGCGTCGGCACAGCACGGCACAGAGTCTCTTTTCGTGCACCGTACCGCAGCTGCGAATGCGGCTCATATTGTAGCTTATCTGCTCGAGAGTTTTAGCCATAAAGAACTAAGACGGGATGGCCAGCTCCATACTATCCGTCTACCCAAATAGCATCTTCCGGAGAAGAATTCAGCAGTGCTTCAATGCCGACACTAGCGCTATTTGATGAGGTCGCACCATTATTTTTAGCTATGTACCCCTGATCTTCCGGTGTAGGCTTATCGTCAGCCCGGCGGGACTGCTGCACAGGCTCAGCGCTGCCAGAAGCCGGCTGGGTACCCTGATTCTGCTTAGCGGCGTCAGCAGCATTGGGTTCCTGACTCGGCTCGCCCTGCTTTTGGGCTTTCATCTCCTGCTTGGCTTCTTTGGCGTACTTATGCAGCTTCACGGCTGTATTAATCGCGTTAAATCCCGAGCGGGCGGCAGTAAACACGGTGCAGGCGGTAGCTACTATACCGCCGCCCATTGCCATTGACACTCCGGCAGCAATACCGACGCCGAGGTTAAGAGCGCCGCCTATGATATCCTTCTTGCTCTTATTCTTTATGCCCTTAACGAGCTGCAGAGAGCCAACGGCTGTATTAAGCGTAGCCGTAGCGATCTTAAGCCCAGGCATTATACCAGACCTAAACGCACCTATAGGTCCAGGTGAGTTTAGGATTCCGTATGAAGCCACCGTTCCGGCGACCAACGTTCCCTTCAGGCCGACATTCATCTTGCGGGCCGCTCGGGCAATCTTAAGGTGATCGCCCTTTTTGACGCCCTTGATCATATTCTTGGTGCCCTCAACGCCATCTAAGACCGCGGCTACACCTAAACCGGCCGCACCAGCCATGGCACCTGCTGTAGCGTGCACGCCTACAAGCTGAGCAGCCTGCTTAAACACCTCTACCTTTTCTTTAACGGTAGACATAGACGCGGCACCCTTGACGACATCGACCACTTCGCTCAAGCCATTGCCGGCCATGCCCACCAAAACGCCACCCACTGCGGCGACAGTAACTCCGGCGACTCCAGCAGCAATAGCCACGCCTTTAGGATGCTGAACAGCGTAAGTAACTAAAGCCTTCTCCGGCTCCTTAGCTTTGGACATCTCTTTGGGAAGATCGCGCAGGCGCATCATTTTGAAATCCTGCGATGCCGGCGCAGAGGTCTCACTATTCGGAGCTTCGCCAGTTATCTCCACGGAATCGCCAATATCGCGCGCAACACCGCTGTCTGCCAGCGTGCGATCTCCTGCAACGCTCGGCGTGTTTACGGTATTCGTCATGACGCTATTGATGCTGTTCATAAAGTCACCCTAATTTTGATTAGAATCCAATGGCATTAATTAAAGAGACCAATGCCATTGGTTCTGATTATTCATGTGCTACTAGCGCTACCATAGTAATTAGCAACTAAGCTAGCACACAATAAGCATTAAACCTAGATTTTCCCGCCAGCTTTGGCCACCCCCTCTGTCGCTGACGCGACTTCTCCCCCTGCCATCCTTTAGGGGGAGTTATAATGGGGGGCCATTGGCCATTGCTTAACTAAACGACATTATAATCCATCTTTATAGTTATACCATACAGATTATAAAAGTATAGTCCTAAATTTTAAAATGACATTAATTTACGCATCAATGCCTATAGCTTTAGGGAAAAATTACATTGCTCGTGCTTCTTCACGTGCGTTAGCTCTGCGTTATATGCTGGCAAACAAGAGAGACTTCAAGCGCGGAACCAGTTCTGCGCAAGGCACCTCTGAGCGAAGCGAAGCAGTGCCGGCGCAGAAGCTGGTGTAGCGCTTATACGAAACACAAGATAGTCTCAAGGCGTATGAATAGTTTTCAGCTTGCCTGAAAACTATTCATACGCCTTAAAATCAAAAAGACTATCCCTGCGGATAGCCTCTTTGCATCAGCTCAGCGATTTTATTTACACGGCACA
>JAFSXO010000368.1 GCA_017444045.1 bacterium
AGATAATAGCACTTTGATTTAATAATGTCAAGGGCGGAAACCGCCCTCGACATTATTAAATCGCCTCTCGTTAACGCAATGCTTTTCTGAAACGTTCGCAGACGTTCTGCGCTGCACCAGCTTCCGCTCCGGCACTGCTTCGCTGCGCTCAGAGGTGCCTTGCGCGGAACTGGTTACGCGCTGTGAAATGCTCACATTATGCGTAACGTATACAGCAAACAGTCTATAACTTAGGGCAGGCGCAGTTCTAAGCAAGGCTTTAATAATAAAAGAGACTAAGCGATTGTATTCACACGGCACAAAAAACACAATAAAGCAAGGTGCGTCACCACAACACCTACCAGCACCGCATCACCATGCAAAGAATATGACTTACGCTAAGCTGGTGCGGCGCAAGAACGCCTTTAGTTTAGCCTCATATTGCCACACCGGGAAATGCGATGTGGCAATATGAGGCTAAATATACAAAAACTGCCAGACGTCATACAGACTGACCACAGGCCCCTGCGGATAGGCCGCAAAGCGCAGACCAGCGCGAAGTTCTTCTGTGCAGCGGCGGCAGGCACTTCGGTACTCCACATATTCAGCGTCATCCTTCCAAACGTTTGTAGGCTGATATTCCGAAATATAAATATTATCCCGCTCATCCAAAGGCAGCTGATTCAAGAGCTGAGCTGTCGCGGCATTGTGCGCATTCTCAATAAAATCGCTATCAGCACCGCTCAGCACTATTACCCCCAAACGCATACCCGCCCGCTTCAGCTTTTCGGCCAAAGCAATTATTTCGCTGGGCTTTCCCGGCTTTCTCCAGCTTCTGCGCAGGGGAACGCTGCCCGTTTCTATCCCCAAGTACAGCGACTTTAGCCCCAAATCGCGCAGACTGCGCCACTGTTCCAGCGAGCGCTCATTCTGACTAAACGTATCCAAAAAGGAAGCCACCCCGCCGCTCCAGCATTTAGACCATCCAGAGTGATTGTCAGCCTGCCGCTCCAGCAGTTCCAGCCTCCGAGATAGTACATCGCAGTCAGCGTTGGCGGCATTGGCAGCGGCCAAGAAAAAACCGCGGCGCTCGGAAAGCTCAGCCTCAAAAAAGCTTTCTACCGCATTTAAATGTATGTCAAATTCAGCGGCGCTCTGTACGCGGTAAGGCACATCCTTATAAAACGAGCAAAAGCGGCAGCGGTTATACGCGCAGCCTTGCGTCATTTGCACCACTGCCGCCGCGTACTGATCAGGCGGCAAAATGGCCACGCGCGGCCACACCCTTTGAAACGCTTCTCCGACCTGCGCCGGCGTTTTCCCCAGCAAAACAGCTGGCAGCTCACGGGCATCGCCCGAATCGCGCCACAGTGCCACGGCCTGCGCGGCTCGCTGCACCTCAAGGCATAGCTCTTCAGTAGACAAATTCGCGGAGCGCAAAAAGCGCCGCCCTCCATGCGTGGCATAGCGAGAGCTTTTAGCACGCCCATCAAGACCGCAGCGATAAGACACGCCCGCCCTGTACCATCCAACCAGCCAGCCGTTCGCGTTAAAGGTATATGTTTCAAAATCAGGCGATTCGCCCGGATTCCCCAACACTAAACGATAACGGCCTAAATCCGTCAAAAGCTTAACAGAACCCGAAAAACGTGCCAGGCAGCCAGCTTCACATCCTCTTTGCATATCAACCCAAAAAACATATAATAAACCGATGCCAACAGTTAAAAGTCACGGCATTGTTTATTGCTTATTCATGTGCGTTAGCGCTACGCTGCTGATCAGCGCTCAAGCTAGCGAACAGCATGCATAATACCGCAATTTTCCCTTAGCTGTTGCTATCCCTCTGTCGCTGGCGCGACATCTCCCCTGCCATCCTTTAGCCATGTAATTTGTTAAGCTCATGTAGGTACAATTGATGGCTGTCGTTTGCAGATTATAGCGCGTAACCAGTTCCGCACAAGGTACATCTAAGCGAAGCGAAGCAGTGCCGGCGCGAAAGCTGGTGCAGCGCGAATATGTTCGCGAAACACTAACTGAACGATGCTGAATAAATAACTGATTATATTAGGAAAACTGTCATGAAATATTTCTTAAGCGTACTATTAGTCGCCCTAACCATCACATGTTTACTAGCGGGACACAGCTATGCCTACACGCCAATACCTAAATGCCCCTGGCAGGAGCTAATGCCCGGTTTTGAATACCGCACTGTTCCCGTGCGCACCTACGAAAAGGGCCAAACACCAGTTATGCACCAGGTACGCGTCAGTCCCAAGCACTACAAATTCAACCTCGTGCTGGCCAAAGACTACAACATGACCCTGACCACAGTGTCAAATCTGCGCAAAAAGATTGACGCGCTATGCGCCGTAAACGCCAGCTTCTTCGATGAACACTGCCAGCTGCTTGGCTATCATAGCATCGGCCCGCGCATTGTAAATCCCAACATCGCCCAGGGCAACGTCCTAACCGGTGTGCTTACGCTGACGCCAAATTACTGCAATGTCTGGGACCGCGACAGCTTCGCCAGCTCGCAGGCCGAAGTAGCCTTCCAATGCGGGCCGCGCCTGATCGTCGACGGCCAGCCCACCACTGGCCTCCACGGCGCTCCCGCCCGCCTGAGCGGAGCAGCCATCGACGCTCAGCAGCGCGTCATAATGTTCGCCACTAGCGCCTCCGGACGCATGACCTTATCGCAGTGCCAGTCGCTGCTGATGCAGCGCGAGGAATACGGTGGCGTGAATTCCCGCTATGCCATCAATTTCGACGGAGGCAGCTCGACCGGTTTTTCCCTGGCGACCGACGCCCTTTCCCTGGAAAGCCCATCCATGGCACTTATCCCCTCTGTCCTCGCGGTAACAAAACGCTAAACGCACACACGAGAGAACAAAAAAAAGAACGCTGCCCAATTATCGCGGGCAGCGTTCTTTTTACTTACAGGCGACTGGATTACTTGACAAGCTTGGATTCCAAGTACGCAACAGCCTGAACTACGTTGGATATTTTCTCAGTATCCTCATCGGGAATCTCAATATCAAAAGCGGTTTCAAAAGCCATGACCATCTCAACGACATCGAGAGAATCGGCACCCAAATCATTGATAAAAGAAGCGGTAGGGGTAACCTTTTCCTTCTCAACACCCAGCTGCTCAGCCACGATCTCAATCACTTTTTCCTGAATATCCATTAAATCTTCCTCCAGATTTGTATCTTTTGCAAGCGTAAACGATAGACGCTAATCGCGCACTTAAATACCAAGTTACATTGCCATACCACCATCGACGTTCAAAACCTGCCCAGTAATATATCCAGAACGATCGGACGCCAAAAAGCGCACAGCATTCGCCACATCCTGAACCGTACCGGGAACGCCGATAGGTATTTTATTCATTAAAGCTGAATCGGCAGCCAAATTTTCAGTCATTTCGGTAGCGATAAAACCGGGCGCTACCGCGTTTGCCGTTATGCCGCGGGAAGCAAGCTCACGGGCCAAGGCTTTTGTAAGCCCAATAATTCCTGCCTTTGAAGCGGCATAATTGCACTGTCCTGCATTGCCAGTAAGACCTACAACCGAGGATATGTTAATAATGCGCCCAAAACGCCGTTTCATCATGCTTTTGGCACAGGCTCTGGAGAACAAAAAGGCCGATCGGAGATTCGTATCTATAACCATATTCCAATCGTCGTCCTTCATGCGCACCAGCAGCGTATCCCGCGTTATGCCCGCATTGTTAACTAAAATATCGACATGGCCATACGTTTTTATAGCCACATCTACAGCATTGGCTACATCTTCGGCATGCGACACGTCTGCTACAATTATTTCAGCTTTGCGTCCTAAAGCGCGCACCTCTTCAGCTACAGCCAGAAGCTGTGCCTCGGTGCGAGCCACCAAAAAAACATCAGCACCATTGCGAGCCAGCTCTAAAGCGATAGCCCGCCCTATCCCGCGCCCAGCACCAGTAATAAGTGCCACTCTGTCGAGCATTTCACTATTTTCCATAACAGCACCCCTCACAAAGCGGCATCACCTGACGCCAGGCACAAGATATTTAGTTCTCCTCAACTGGCTTGGGATTAAAGACCTGACGGCCATTATAAT
>JAFSXO010000369.1 GCA_017444045.1 bacterium
AAATAAAGCGCGCCGATTACCGCTTCCATAGCATCGGCCAGCACATTGGCCCCGTTGCGCCCGCCGGTGCTTTCCTCGCCGTGGCCCAAAAGCAAATAGCTTCCCAAACCGATATCTCTTGCCTTATCTGCCAAACAGTGAGTGCTGGCTACATAGCCTTTAATCCTGGCCATGACACCTTCTGACAGATGCGGGAAATGGCTATACAGATAGTCGCACACTATGCAGCCCAACACCGCATCGCCCAAAAACTCTAAGCGTTCGTTGTTGGCGGCCTTGTCATCATGCTCATTGGCAAAGGATTCATGCGTAAGCGCCAGGCGCAGCAGCTGTACATCGGCAAACTTATAGGCGATCGTATCCTCCAGCTGGGACAGCTGGGAGAGAAGATCCGCAGCTGAGACTGACTCCCCCGCTCTGACGTTTGCCGACGGCTCTTTTGCTAAATCGGACATAATCTAAGCCTCTAGCTCGGTTACAGCCCCTTCGCCCCTGTACTTCTTAAATACCAGAACCGAATTGTGCCCGCCAAAGCCAAACGAATTATTAAGGGCGACCTCGATATTCATCTGACGGGCGACATTAGGAACGTAGTCCAAATCGCATTCGGGATCGGGATACTCGTAATTAATTGTGGGCGGCGCGATATTGGAGGCTACAGCCAGAACTGTTATTATCGATTCGATGGCCCCTGCCGCTCCCAAAGAGTGGCCCAGCATAGACTTGCTAGATGAAATAGCCATTTTGTACGCGTGATCGCCAAAAACTTTTTTAATGGCGTTGGTCTCGGCTACGTCTCCTGTAGGCGTCGAAGTGCCGTGAGCATTAATGTAATTAATACTGTCCAGACCTATGCCGGCATCCTTTAACGCGGAATTAATGGCCAGCTTTACCCCATGGCCATTGGGATCCGGCGCTGTGATATGATAAGCATCGGAAGAGTATCCGCTACCCGCTAAAATCGCGTAAATACGGGCTTTTCTGGCCACGGCGTGCTCTAAGGTCTCCAGCACCAGAGCGCCTGCACCTTCGCCTATGACAAAGCCGTCGCGCTTAGCGTCAAACGGCCGCGAGGCGTGGGCAAAATCATCGTTATTGGTAGACAAAGCCCGCATTGTGGAAAAGCCTGCCAGGCAGATAGGAGTGATAGGAGCTTCGGTACCGCCAGCAATAGCGACATCGGCCCGGCCGGCCCTGATCATATCGGCAGCTATGGCCAATGAATGGGAGCCTGTAGCGCAAGCCGAGGATACGCAATAGTTAAAACCATGAATGCCCAGATCTATAGCTACTAAACCGGCGGTCATGTTGGGAATGATGCTGCAGACAAAGAAAGGGCTGACCTTGCTCGGCCCTTTAGCGGCCAGGACTGCGCTCTGCACTTCAAAGCTACTTATACCGCCCACGCCGGTGCTCATAAGACAGCCGATCCTGCTGGTATCTTCCTCACTAATGTTTAGCGCCGCGTCGGCTACAGCCATTTTCGCAGCGGCCAGCCCAAAAACGTTATGCCGATCCAGGCGCCGCAGCTCTTTTTTGTTTACGAATTCTTCGGGATGGAAATCATCTCCGACCGAAGCGGCGAAATGAACCGCCTGATCCTCTGTAGGTATCAGAGTAATCTTGGATATACCATTTTTACCTGCTTTGACGGCTTCCCACATACTGCGCCACCCGGTTCCCAGCGCTGAAACGAAACCCAATCCGGTTACGGCTACGGCTCTGCCTTCCATAATGATATAACCTTCCTTACTCTCTAATAAATCTAATGCGGATACGCTTTCTTAACTAAACAGTTAATCGATGAAAGTCTGCTATTCTACGACAGCAATAACTATCCTTTCAGCTAGCATAACAACGAGAAAAAGGTTAATAAAGCTGCTGGTGTTTCGCGGACATATTTGCGCTGCACCAGCGACAGCAAACTAGGATAGCAATACAGGAACAGACTGCATTATTTAGAACAGAGAGAATATGAAGAAGTATGCAATTTCCGCTAAAGCGTTTATCGTATTGCTGTTCGCTGTGCTGGCTATGGAAGCTTTAAGCTCCTGCCCCGCCTGTGCAGCCGTACCCGAAGGCTTCAAGGTCACCCCCAAGCCAAGCCAAGTACTCGCCAATGAAAAGCCTGTCATAAAGGTTCGCTATCCCAAAGACTTGGATCTGGACTTTTCCTTGGTGCGGCTGTGGGTTAACGATGCCGAGGTGTCCGGCAACTGTCTGCGCATGCCGCGCTACATCAGCTACCAGCCCTTTGTTGATATGCCCGGCGGCACGACCAAGGTGCGCTTCGAGGGCAAAAAAGCCGGCGACAGCAAAGGTGTCATAAGCTTTGAATGGAGCTTTGAGCTGCAGGCGCCGGAAATGATTAAGTCGGTAACCTGCAACGCAAACCACGATATGGGCTATATGGAAGAGATCGTCGTACAGGCCGAAAGCGTCCCAGGTGCTATAGCCTGGTTCTCAATCGAAGATATCGCCGACGAGATCAGCATGGACGAAGGCGTACCCGGCAACTACGAGGGCCGCTATCAGATCAAGCTGAGCGACAATAAGCTCAAGGCTCACATCACGGTGCACGTAAAAGCAGGCGGGCGCCAGTATAACAAAACGCTCGAGAATACAATTTCCATAATGGGCAGCATGTTCAGCATTATTATTTACGAGCCACAGCAGGATGCGATAGTGCCGCTGAGCTTCAAAATAAAAGGGCACACCCGCCCCAAATCCATTATTTATATGCAGCCTAAAATCGGTATGAGCGACGGTATGAACACCCAGTACACCGATCGCAATCAGGCCAGTTTAGGCTCCATCCCCGTTTATGCCGATGAAAACGGTGATTTTGTGTTAGAATACGGCTTCCCCATTCTTCTGCCCAACATGCAGGCGCTGCTGATGTTCTCCGCCATAGACCCCGAAGGCAACAAATCGATTCCCAAGCAGCTTTGGGTGAAATTCAAGCAGTCGGAAAGCAAACGGCAGGAAACTAAAAGCAAAAGATAATGATAGCTTTGTTGCGACTTAAAAATAAACCACTTATCAGTATTTTACTAATCTCGGCAGCGTTTTTGGCTTTGCTGACAAACAGCGCGTTTGCCGACGACTACTACTCCGACGACAACGTACAATTGGTGGTAAACGACCACGTCATTCCCAGCAGTGGCACTATCATCAACGGATGCACCATGGTGCCGCTCCGAGCCATCGTCGAGGCCATGGGCGGGCAGATCCGCACCGACAAAGCAGCGACAAGCATTGCCGCGACCATCGGCCAATCCCAGGCGGAATTCAGACTCGGCCAGCGCGAGGTCTGTATAGACGGCCGCCGCGTGCTTATGAGCCAAGCCACCACAAGGCTGCAGGGCATCACCTGTATCCCGCTGCGCTTTTTTGCCGACAGCTGGGGAGCGCGCCTGGACTGGTCCAACGAGCCTAAAGCTGTTTATATTTATAGCAGCGAATTCCGATACAGCCAGAAGCCTTCAGCCGACGGAGCTATCAAAGCGGTATTTGTCAGCCCCAGCCGGGCGCTGGTAAGCGGCGATGTTATGCACATTATCGTCATGGGCTCTCCCGCATCACGGGTTACCGTAGACATCGAAGGAGTGCGCAGCGATATACCTGCCTACGAGGATCGCCCCGGCCGTTATTTAGCGGAATTGCCCATCGATGACACTATGCATACTGACAGCGGCACCATAACCGCCAAGCTCGAGGCCAACGGGCAGCAGCAAAAGCGCATTGCCAACGACAGGGCCACTATTAATATAGGAACCCACGCGCATACCGATGACCACACCGTGAGCTATTCCCCCGGCAGCAACTCGATTATCGATACCAAGCGGCCCAACATTACGGTGCGCTACAGCGGCTGCCCGCTTCAGCGCGACAGCATACATCTTTGGTTTGACGAGCAGGAATACACGCATCAGCTGGCATTCCGCCCCGGCTTTGCCATCTGGCGGCCATCCGCCGATCTGCCCTACGGCAAACACCATGTCAGATTCACCGCCATCGACAGCCTGGGCAATCCTCTGAGCTGCGAA
This sequence comes from bacterium, assembly GCA_017444045.1. GTDB lineage: Bacteria > Vulcanimicrobiota > Xenobia > Xenobiales > Xenobiaceae > JAFSXO01. Next base: position 4,050 of record JAFSXO010000369.1, read on the forward strand.
TGGTATTTCGTCGTCTCGCTTGCGCACGCGGTCATAAGCGACAGCGAAGAGCTTCCCCGCACCCTGCTAAACGTATTCTCCCCCCGCTTCGGCGACTCAGTAGGCGAAATATTTTCCGTGGTGGGAAGAGCTACGGCCAATTCGAATGTCACCATTACGATTAGCGAGCTAGAAGGCCACGAGCGCGGCATCAGAAGCCACAGAGGCTTCAGCATAACCCGCACCGTGCAGGCAGATCTGGCCGGGCGCTTCGAGGCAGAGTTTGATTTGAGCACAGTCCGCGCCGGCCACCGTCTGAGAATCGTAGCCGAAGCCGAAAACAATACCATCACCAGCAAACCTCATTTTCTTGAAGTGGTGCGCCGCTAAGCATCAGCCGGAAAGAAGACAGGGCCATGAATTTTTGCAAAATCGCTTTCTGTATAGCGGCTGCGGCCAGCTTATGCGCAACGGCGGGGCCGGCATGTGCCGACAAAGGCATGTTCCTGCTCAACGACCCGCCTCAGAGGCTGATTGCTGAGCGGTACGGAGTAAATCTCGACGACGCCTGGATGCGCCACGCCATGCTGGCCGCGGTTCGCTTTAACAACGGCGGTTCCGGAGGCTTTGTCTCAGAAAACGGCTTGGTGATCACCAACCATCACATAGCCGACGAGGTGCTGGCACAGCTTAGCACGGCCCAGAACGATTACCTAACCCAGGGATTTCTGGCGGCCTCGCCCGCTGAGGAACGCCCCGCTCCCAATCTAGAGCTCAACTGCCTGCAGTCCATTGAAGATGTGACAGACAAAATCAAAGGCGCGGTCAAGCCCTATATGGATGCCGCCCAGGCCGCCAAAGCGCGCTCCGAGAAGATGGCCCAGCTGGAAAAGGAATCGCTGGACGCCACGGGACTGCGCTCCGATGTGGTTACCCTGTATCAGGGCGGCCTATACCATCTGTACCGCTATAAAAAGTATACCGATGTGCGCCTGGTGTGGGCACCAGAGCAGGCAGTGGCTTCCTTTGGCGGAGACGTCGACAACTTTTCCTACCCGCGCAGCAGCTTAGATGCCGCTCTCTTCAGAGTGTACGAAAACGGCCGCCCTGTTCGCCCCCAGCATTATTTCCGCTTAGCCAGCCAGGCCGCCCAGCCCGGCGACGCCGTCTTTGTGATCGGCACTCCGGGCAGCACCAACCGCCTGCAGACAGCAGCGTGGCTGGAGCATCACCGCAATTTCACTCTGCCCTACAGGCTGGCCAGAGTCCGCAATATGGAAGCGGCCTTGCGTCAGTTTGCCGAGCGAGGCAGCGACGAAGCCAGGCGCGCAGCCAGCTACATAAGCTCCCAGGCCAACTCGCGCAAGGCGTATACCGGCATGTTCCAGGGCCTGCTCAGCAGCGACATAGTAAGACGCCATTGGCGTACTGATCAGGAGCTAGCTCTCAAGTCTGCATGCCCGCAAGCTTGGGAGCGCATTGCCAGCTCCCTGCACGGCTCCGAAAGACTGGAAGAGGAATACAGCCTACTCGAAGGCCGAGACGCCTACCCCAGCCCGCTGTTTTCCGCAGCACGCCATATCGTACGCCTGGCCCAGGAGCTGCCCAAGCCCAGCGAAAAGCGCCTGCGCGAATACCGCGATTCCAACCTGGAATCGCTGCGCCAGGATCTGTTCTCAGCCGAACCTGTATACGCAGATCTAGAGCAGGCCCGGCTGACTGCGAGCTTTTCCTTCCTAGCCGAGCGCTTAGGCAGCACCCACGCCGACACAGCCTTAGTCCTGAACGGTAAAACCCCGGGCGAGCGGGCCAAAGAGCTGGTACAGGGCACGCGTCTGGCCGACCCAGAGCAGCGCCGCAGGCTGGCAAAAATGTCCCTGGAGGAGCTGCGCGGATGCGGCGACACTATGATAAGCCTGGCGCTGGCCGTCGATGAAAAAGCGCGCTCACTGCGCGACGAATACGACCGCTGCGTGCGCTCGCCCCTATCCGAAGCATACGGCCTCATCGCCCAGGAGCGCTTCCGCATATACGGGCAAAGCGAGCCTCCCGATGCCACCTCTACTCTGCGCCTTTCCTTTGGGCAGGTAAAAGGCTACGAAGCAGAAGGGAAAAGCGTGCCATACTGCACCACCTTTGCCGATCTTTACCGCAAGAGCAGAGAGGCCCATGATCTTCCCCCTTACGCGCTGCCGGCTACCTGGCAGAAGGCCGAGCCGAGCTTAGATAAGGGAACCCAGTTCAACTTTGTATCTACAGCAGACACGATCGGCGGCAATTCGGGAAGCCCGGTGCTTAACAGCTCCGGAGAGATGGTCGGCGTCAATTTTGACCGCAATCAGTACGGCATGGTGCGCAATTACGTTTACGATGAGGTTCAGGCACGCCATATAGCGGTAAGCAGCGATGCGCTTATCGCCGCGCTCCGCGAGGTTTACCATGCAGGTGCTTTAGCAGATGAGCTAACAGCGCGATAGAGCCATGCAGAGTCAGAGTCCGCGCAACGACAATACGGTATGGGTAATAGGATCCGATGTGTCCGCCTCGCTGTCTCCCGAGCTGCACAACGAAATGTACCGCCGCTTACGGCTTCCCTGGCATTACTCGTGCTGCAGCATAGCCCAGGAGCGCGTACCCGAGATGCTTCACGCCCTCTGGCGGCGCGGCGCAATAGGCTGCAACGTCACCGTCCCCTACAAGGAATTGGTATTCAGCTGCCTCAGTTCCGGCGATGCCAGCCAGATGCGCTTAGAGCTCGACCCCGCCGCCAGACGCTTGGGTTCCGTGAACACGGTCGCCGTACATCCCGAAGGCCTGAAGGGCTACAGCACCGACGGAGCCGGCTGGTGGCAGGCACTGTCCCGTGACTTCAGCCTGGAAAGCCTGAAAGGGCGCACAGCAGTGCTCCTGGGCGCAGGCGGCGCCGCGCGCGCTCTGCTCGACACCATCCTGCAGCACGAGGCCGAGCAGGTACTGATAGTCAACCGCACCGCCAAGCGCGCGGAAAAAATGATCGCCGACCTGGATGAAGGGCACCGCTGCCATTACGCCGGACCGCGCTGGCAGGGCCGTCTCCCCCGCGGGTCTCTTCTGGTGCAGGCAACACCCTGCCGCTCAGCGGAGAGTCTCTCGGGAATATGGTCCTGGGAGGGTTGCCCCGATAGCCTTCTGGTCAGCGATATTCTGTACGGTTCCCCCAGCGCTTTAGTGCTTCAAGCCCAAGAGCGCGGCCTGCCTGTTCAGGACGGTCTGGGCATGCTGTGCTGGCAGGCTGTGCTGGCCGTGGACATCTGGCGCCGCACGGCACTTTTACAATAACCGCAGCATCTGACGCTTACGGGAGATATTTTCCATGGGAATGCTGGCCAACCGCCTGCTCAAAAACAAAAAAAAGCTAGCCAAATGGGCGGCAAAACAGGGCATAGAATGTTACCGCATATATCAGCAGGATATTCCCGAATACCCGCTGATCGTAGATTTATACGGAGACTGCGCCGTCGTCTGGGCCAACCGCCGCAAGCGCGACGAAACAGACGCTGAAGTGCAGGCATTCCTCGGTGAGGTGCGCAGCGAGATAACCACAGCCTTGGATCTCGCCCCTGGGAAGCTGTTTCTCAAGCAGCGCCACCCCGGGGGGCAGTACCGCCGCCAGGACGAGGAGCCGCATTGGCTGACGGTACGCGAAGGCGGTCTGCTATTTAAGGTCAACCTTTCCAACTACCACGACACCGGACTTTTTCTCGATCACCGCCCTACACGCCGCTACGTGCGCGAGCGCGCCCAGGACCGCAGGGTGCTAAACCTTTTCTGCTATACGGGAAGCTTCACGGTTTACGCGGCCGCTGCAGGTGCCAAAAGCACTACCTCGGTAGATCTTTCAAAGCGCTATTTAGACTGGCTGGACGACAATCTCACCCTCAACCGATTCAGCGGAGAGCATTATTTGGTGCAGGCCGATGTGCGGCTCTGGCTGGAAAGAGCCGCCGAGCGCGGGCTAAGCTACGACATAATTATCTGCGACCCGCCTACATTCAGCAATTCCAAACGCACCGAAGAGCTGTTTGACGTGGTGCGAGACCATAGCGAGCTGCTGAATGCCGCGCTGTTCCTGCTGCGCCCGGGCGGGTTCATGATATTCAGCACCAATAAGCGAGGCTTTGCGCTGGACAGCGATATCGCCAGGCGCTGGAAGTGCCTAGACATAACCGCGGCGACTACAGACCCCGACTTCGCGGGCCGCGTGCATCATCAGGCTTGGCTTATATCCGCCAACCGTATTTCCGGAAAGGCCAACGTCGACTAGTCGTCCGCCAATGCCACTATGATTCTCCCACCATCTTTGGGCACGCCCTCTGCCGCTAACTTATAGCCATTGCACTGATACCGCCCCGAGCTTAACTCAGAGGCGCCTTTTTTGGAGCTGGTTACGCACTGCTACCAGCCCGCCCGCTTCGCTAAGGTCGAATGTTTGATTCATTGGCGACAGGAACATAAGACTCAGCATAGAAGTGTGTAATTTCTTATTTTATAGTATGCGTCACTTTCTTTACGGAAAGCCTACAGAAAGTGTCCGGACATGCCTGCCGCGCTGTGCCCAGGCATGGCAATTGATGGAGGTCGCCGAAGGTGCCTAAAGATAACAAAGAGATCGCTCGCGAAGTCGCGCGCCAGTATCGCGATTACATAAATCCCGATTTAGCTAGGGTTATGCGCGTCACCGGTTTGGGAACCGTTGAAGATCACGCCAGCGGCTGTTTTGTCTGGGACAACGAGGGACGCCAATTCCTCGATATGGCTGGCGGTTATGGGGTATTCTGCTTAGGGCATTCACACCCCAAAATCATTGCGGCCGTAAAAGACCAGCTAGAGCGCATGTCTCTGTCTTCCAAGGTATTCTTCAGCCAGCAGCAGGCTCAGCTTGCCCAGGAACTGGCCCGGATAACTCCCGGCGACTTACAGTATTCATTTTTCTGCAACAGCGGTACCGAAGCCGTTGAAGGCGCCTTAAAAATCGCCAGGCTGCGCACCAACCGCCCAGTTTTTGTCTGCACCGAAAAAGCCTTCCACGGCAAATCCACCGGCGGATTAGCCGTATCCGGCCGTCCCAATTACCGCGAGCCCTTCGAGCCCCTCATGCCAGAAGTACGGCGCGTGCCCTTCGGCGATATAGAAGCCATGCGCGCTGTCGTAGATGAAGACGTGGCGGCCGTTATCATAGAGCCCGTCCAGGGCGAAGGCGGCATCAACGTAGCTCCCGACGGCTATCTGCCCGCCCTGCGCGAGATATGCACCGCCAAAGGCGCCCTGCTGATCGCCGATGAGGTGCAAACCGGTTTTGGACGCACCGGAGCCATGTTCGCTGTCGACCATTGGAATGTCGTTCCCGATATTATGACCGTGGCCAAAGCGCTGAGCGGCGGCATTATTCCCATAGGAGCGGTCATAGGCACCCGCGACGTATGGCAGGCGTTTAAAGGACGCCCGCTGATCCACACCTCCACATTTGGAGGCAGCCCGTTGGCCTGTGCGGCAGGACTAGCATCGATCCGCGTCATCGAAGAAGAAAACTTAGTGGAAAAGGCCCGCATCAGCGGAGAGTACTTCCTTGCGGAGCTGAAGAAGCTGGTCAGCGCCTATCCCGACATCTGTGCCGAAGCTCGCGGGCTGGGACTTATGCTGGGTATCGAGTTCACAGAGGAGAAATACGCAGGACTGATTATAGCGGAGCTTTCGCGGCAGAATATCATCGCCGTCTATACGCTCAATCAGCCTAAAGTTATCCGCTTCGAGCCCGAATTGGCCATAGAGCGCCAGCATTTAGACCGCACTATCGTTTGCTTAAAAGAAGCGCTGCAGAACGCCAGAGAATTTTTCGCCAACCGCTGACCGTGAAAAACAGCGCAGTTCACTGCCGCAGCTCACGAACAGACGGTCCGGAGGACATATGCCTTATATTGAAAAGAAACAGATAATCAAAGCCCCTGTCGATGAAGTGTACAGAGTCGCCAGCAATATGGAGGAATACCCTGTTTTTATGCGCGACGTTCAGAGCGTGAAAATCGTTCAGCGCGGTCAGAATTCCACCGTTACGGACTGGGTTACCGACATCGACGGTACGGAGATTATGTGGAATGAAGAGGATCATTTCGATGCTTCAAGCCACCGAATCGATTACAGGCTAATCGACGGCGATTTAGATAAATTCGAAGGCCAATGGCGCTTTGATGCCGTGCCAGAAGGCACAGAGGTTACGCTCACCTGCGATTTCGACTTTGGCATTCCGGAATTGGTCCATTTAATCGGCGATATTTTAGAGATTAAAGTCGGCGAGAACTGCGAAATGATGTTAGACGGCCTAAAAACTCAGCTTGAAGGACAGGGTAATAATTAGGTGGATCGTTTCGGGTTTTTAATTCATCCGCTGGGGATGCGCGACATTGCCCGCCATCTTCCCAACGTGGCCGGCAAGCGTCTGCCTCTGGTTGAGAAGGTGCTGGAATGGACGCCTTCATATCACGCCTCTCACATTACCGGCATACGCTCGGAATACGACGGCACAGAGATTGAAGGGGATTTTTATACGGTTCCCCTCTTTCCTCACCAGATTCTCAGCTTAGACCGCGACTTTGTGCTGGGCAAGATTATCGACGCCTGCAAGCTGGCCCAGGACCGCGGCGCCAAAATAGTCGGCCTGGGCGCTTATACCTCTGTCGTCGGCTCGGCCGGCATGGCGGTGGCCAATGCCATGGAATGCGCGGTAACCAGCGGAAATTCGTACACAGTAGCCACAGCGATAGAAGGCGCCACGACCGTGGCCAAGCTGCTGGACATTTCCATCCCCGACGCGACCGTGGCTGTAGTTGGGGCAACTGGATCCATCGGCAATGTCTGTGCTAAGATTATCGCGGGCTTTGGAGTAAAAAAGCTCAATCTCATAGCCCGCAGCCAGCTGCGCCTGGAGAACTGCGCCAAAGAGCTTCACGAGCTGTTTCCCAAGCTGGAGCTAGAGGTCAGCACCAATATCCCCCAGGGGATACAGACTGCCGACATCATCATTTCCTGCACAGCCTCGGGCGGCGATATTCTGCAGCCCAGCTATTTCAAGCCTGGCTGTGTAATCTGCGATGTGGCCGTACCCCACGATGTGTGCCGCGAGGTGGCTCATCTGCGCCCTGACGTGCTGGTCATTGAAGGCGGAGTCGTAGAAGCTCCCGGACACGCGGAGTTCAATTTCGATTTCGGCTTCCCGGAAGGGATCTGCCTGGCCTGCATGGCCGAAACCATGATACTGACTCTGGAAAAGCGTTTTGAGAATTTCAGCATCGGACGCGGCCTGCACATCGAGAAAGTTCAGGAGATCAGCGAGCTGGCCAAAAAGCACGGCTTCCATCTGTCTGGCTTCCGCGCGTTTGACGAGCCGGTTACCCAGGACCGCATCGAGCAGGTGCGCACCCTAGCCAGAGAGAGCCGCATTAACCGGAAGGTTATTCAGCTATGAAAAGCGTTGTCAGTGTAAGCATTGGCTCTTCCGTGCGCGACCATGAGGCCAGCCTTGAGCTGCTCGGCGAGCAGTTCTCTATCTGCCGCCGCGGCACAGACGGAGATACCGCCAAGGCTATGAGCATACTTCACCAGCTCGACGGCCAGGTTGATGCCATAGGCTTGGGCGGACTTGATATTTATCTGCGCTGCGGAAAAGATAAATACGCCCTGCGCGACGGAAAGATGATGATGGATTCCGTCAAAAAGACCCCTGTCGTCGACGGAAGCGGACTTAAAGACACTCTGGAGCGCGTAACCATTAAGATGCTGGAAGCAGACGGCCGTATCCCCATAAAGGGACGCAAGGTGCTGCTGGTATGCGCGATGGATCGCTTTGGCATGGCTGAGGCTATGATAAGCGCCGGAGCCAATATAATCTTTGGCGATATGATTTTTGCCATGGGCATAGACAAGCCCCTGCACTCCCTGCATCAGCTTTCAGGCTATGTAAAGCGGCTTCTGCCCCATCTCAGCCAGCTTCCCATGAGCATGCTGTACCCTACCGGCAAAAAACAGATGGCTATTGAGCCCAGCGAGCTTACCGATCCTTATTACAGGGAGGCTGAGATTATTGCCGGCGATTTTCTGTATATCCGCCGCCATATGCCTAACCGATTGGACGGCAAGGTCATTATAACCAATACCGTAACCGCGGCAGATGTGGAAGAGCTGCGCAGACGCGGCGTGGCCTGGCTGGTAACAACCACACCGGAGCTTCAGGGCCGCTCCTTTGGCACCAACGTTATGGAAGCGCTGTTTATATCGATATTGGGAAAGAAATGGGATGATGTCGTTCCCGAGGATTATTTAGCGCTTATAGAGCAGCTCGGCTTTAAGCCTAGGATCGAAAAACTGCAATAGCTGCATCCTATGCCGTTTGCTTGGCAGTAAGCTGACGATACAGCCCGCCGGCAGACACAGCCAGAGCATTTAATATAATTAATATTTTATTATACATATTTATCGGAGGACATTATGGGCAAGAACAATGAAGTAACGGGAGCTGCTCACCAGGCCAGCACCAACGAGGTGAGACTGACCGAAGAAGGCAAAAACAGATACGAAAAAGAGCTGGAGATCCTGCGTACCGTAAGACGCCCCAAAGTGTCAGAGCGCATACGCACTGCCCGCGAATTCGGCGACATTTCGGAAAATGCCGAATATGAAAGCGCCAAGCAGGAGCAGGCCTTTGTCGAAGGCCGCATTACCGAGCTGGAAAAGCTGCTGAAAAATGCTATCATCATCAAAAGCAATGAAATTACCAATGATATGGTCGGATTTGAGACCATCGTTACCCTGCGCGATCTAACCCTCAATGAGGACATGCGCTTCAGCATTGTTCCCACGCGCGAGACCGATCCGCGCCACGGCAAGATTTCCAACGAATGCCCGGTAGGCAAGGCGATTATGGGCCATCATGTGGGAGACGAGGTTACCGTGCGCACCGAAGACGGTCCCTCGACCTGGAAAATCCTCAGCATCGAGATCAACAAAAAGGAAGAGCAGGAATAAAGGCAGCGTTACCATGACAGAAAACAACAGCCAAGCATCTGACAACGAGACTGTCAGCCTACAGGAAGAGAACGACCAGCGCCAGATGCGCAGCGAGCATTTGGCCGCTCTGTACGCCGCTCACCGCAATCCCTACGGAAAAGCCTTCGAGCGCACCTGCCCCATAGCCGATATAGCCGAAAAATACGGATACCTGCAGCCTGGCGAGGAGAAGGCTGACGATATCATCAGCTTAGCCGGGCGCATCAGCAGCCGGCGCGGCCACGGCAAGATTATGTTTATGGATCTTCTCGACCGCAGCGGCCGCATACAGCTATATTTTAAGATCAACACCCTGGGCGAAGACAATTACAAGATGCTGGAATTGCTTGACCTGATCGACATGGTGACCGTTACGGGCTATCCCTTCCGCACCAAACGCGGAGAGCTGTCCCTGCACGTAACCGCCTGGGATATCGCCGCCAAAGCTCTGCAGCCACCGCCGGCCAAGTTCCACGGGCTTAAGGATGTCGAGGTGCGCTACCGCCAGCGCTACGCCGACCTGCTGTCCAACGCAGACGTGCGCGATGTTTTCATCAAGCGCAGCCGCATCATTTCCTCTATCCGCCGCTTCCTCGACGGGCAGGGCTATCTCGAGGTTGAGACGCCCACTCTGTCTACAGTTGCAGGAGGAGCTGCCGCGCGCCCGTTTATCACCTTCCACAACGCGCTCAATACGGAGATGTATCTGCGCATAGCCACAGAGCTGCATCTGAAGCGCTGCATTGTCGGCGGACTTGAAAAGGTCTACGAAATCGGCCGCATTTTCCGCAATGAGGGCATCGACACCACCCATAACCCAGAGTTTACGACTATCGAGCTTTACGAAGCCTGGTCGGATTATGAGGGCATGATGCGCATAACCGAAGGCATCATCGACAATGCCTGCAAAGAGGTTCTGGGCACCCATACCGTCTGCCTGAACGGCACTGAAATAAACCTAAAGCCTCCCTATGCGCGGCGGACAATGGACAGCCTGCTGCAGGAGTATGCGCACATTTCGATCGCCGAACTGCGCCAGCCCGGCAGAGCGCGCGAAAAAGCCGAAGAATTGGGCGTCAAGCTCGGAGACCGCGAATTCACCCTGGCACACTATATCGACAAAGTGTTCGAAGCCGCCTGCGAAGAGCATCTCGTGCAGCCGACCTTTGTTATCGACTATCCCATCGAGCTGTCGCCTTTGGCCAAGCAGCGCGAGGACGATCCCAGCATGACCTACCGCTTCGAGCTGTTTGTCAACTGCAGCGAACTGGCCAACGCGTTTTCCGAGCTCAACGATCCCCGCGAGCAGCTTAAGCGCTTTGAGGCTCAGCAGGCTCAGCGCGATCTCGATGACGAAGCTCACCCTATTGACATGGACTTTATCCGCGCTCTGGAATACGGAATGCCGCCCACAGGCGGTATGGGCATGGGCATCGACCGCCTGGTGATGCTGCTGACCGCCCAGGATTCGATACGCGACGTTCTGCTGTTCCCGACCATGAAAACCGTTAAAAACGAAGGCAAATAGCGGATAGCGAACGCTTTTGCACAGCATAATACCATAAGCTATGGAGATATTGTATGAGTGAAGCTGCTGATACTGACAAAAAAACGCCCATGTCCACAAAGACAAAGATGGAGCTTGTAATCCTAATCATTGTTGTCGCTGTGGCAATTGCGGCCGGAATTCCCGCCTACAAATCATATGTAAGCCTCGAAAAAGCCGTAGCGGTATTCCAGGAGGCAGACAACTGCCTGCACCGCAACGACATCGAGGGAGCTCGCGCCAAGTTTGAGGAGTGTACGCGCATTTATCCTCAGCTGCGCGGCGCTTATGAAGAGCTGGCCGCGATAGCCCTGCTTCACGACAATGATTTTGAAGAGACCTGCAGGATTTACGATCGGGCTATAGCCGCGATGCCCGACAGCGCAGAGATTCATCTGTCATACGCCCAGACTATGTTCTCCGCGCAGCAGTATGAGAAAGCGCGCGATCTGGCTAAAAGAGCCGCCGAGCTGGATCCCAACGATCAGATTTATTTCAAGCATCTGGATCTGTTCGAGCGCATGCTCAAGGATCCGCAGCTGGTTAAGAATCATCAGGAAGTAATAAAAAAGCTAGGCCGTCAGACTTCCCTGGATATGCCCGGCGCGCATCACCATGGTGCGGATGAACACAGCCACGAGCACGTACACGGCGACGGTCACGAGCACGAGCACGATACGCCGGCGACCCCTCCTTCCGCAGAAGAGCCGCAGAGCGCTCCGCCTGCAGACGAGCAGCAGAACGCCCCGGCAGCTCAGTAGCCTTCGGCCGCAGACAATGCCTGCACGAAAATGACTAAAGCTGCTAGCAATGTCGTTTAGTTAAGCAATGGCCAATAGACCTCCATTATAGCTCCCCCTAAAGGATGGCAGGGGGAGATGT
>JAFSXO010000370.1 GCA_017444045.1 bacterium
GTAGCCAGCGATAAGCAGGCTGACACTGTCCGTTCTTTGGGAAAGGTGCACCGGGCTTGGTCGGAGCGGAAGCGTGAGCAGAGCGCTGGCCCGAGACGATCGCGGTTTGTTGCCGCGGTGATCAGCTCCTGGCGCGAGGGCTGGCGCGTGGGCATAAAGCTGGGACTGCTCATGGCGCTTTGCGGAGTGCTGGTTTACATTATGTCCTATCTGCCTCTGTTTATGCGCCTGGGCTGGGGAAGCAGAGCCTGGAAGGAAATATGGGGCTATCATGCTCTAATGTTCGCCTTCCGTTACGATGCCAAGCAGTTTACGCATAGCTATTTGTCGTATTTTTGGGAATGGCCCTTAGTTTTGCGCCCTGTATGGCTCTATTTTGAGAGCAATGCCCAGCATACCGTGATTAATGGCATTGTGGCCTTTGGCTCGGTGCTATTTTGGTGGCCTGGGCTGGTCTATCTGGCCGAATCTGGCTATTACGGCGTAAAAGAATGCGATGCCGCCAAGCTTTATCTGGTAGGCATGTGGCTGGTGCAGTGGCTGCTGTGGTCCAGCTCCACTACGGGCGGCTTTATCTATTATATGCTACCTGGCGTACCGATGATGGCGCTGGTGGCCGCGCTGGTGATCGGCGAGTGGTGCGACGGGCGAGTGGGCTGGATGGCGGCCTTGTACTTGGCCATGCTAACGCTGGCGTTTATCGCTTATTGGCCTTTTCTGAGCGGAGAGCCGTCGTCAATGCCCATTTTTAACCGCCTGTTCCCGGGCTGGATGCCGAGATGGCGGTAGAATTGGATACTGCGGGCGACACCTTTGCCATCGAGCCAGACGACGCCAAGGGGCGCCTCGACGTCGTGCTGTCCAGGCGCTTGGAGTGCTCGCGCAGTCAGGCACACGATTGGATCGTTTCTGGCAGGGTAACCGTTGACGCTTCTGCCGTGCTGAAGCCCGCAGAAAAGGTGAAGCTGGGGCAGTTAGTGCATTTGAATCGTCCCGCTCTGCAGCCTGCCGTTCCTCAGCCCGATCCCGAGGTGCCCATTGATGTGGTGTACGAGGATGACAGCCTGCTTGTCGTCAATAAGCGGCGCGGCATAACGGTGCATCCTGGCTCGGGGGCGCATTCGGGGACCTTGGTAAACGGGCTGCTGGCTTATTGCCGCGATCTTTCGGGCATCCATGGGGTGGAGCGCCCGGGCATAGTGCACCGTTTGGACAAGGATACGTCGGGACTGCTGGTAGTGGCCAAAAACGATGCGGCTCATCTGGCGCTTTCCCGTCAGTTCGCTGAACGCAAGGTGCGCAAAGCCTATTTGGCCATAGTCCACGGAGTGCCGCCGGCGTGCGGGAGCATTGACAGGCCAATAGGGCGCCATCAGACGGATAGGATAAAAATGGCGGTGCGCCGCGATGGGCGCGAGGCGCGCACGGATTTTCGCCTGCTTGAAGCGTTTGGCGGCGAGTATGCTCTGCTGGAGATCGATTTGCACACGGGGCGTACCCATCAGATTCGCGTGCACTTAACCTGGCTGGGCTATCCGCTGCTTGGCGACCCTGTTTACGGCAAGCGTCCCAATCCCTGGAACCTTCAGGGGCAGGCTCTGCATTGCTGCCGCCTGGGGTTTACGCATCCGATCACCCAGGCTTTTATGGAGTTTAGGGCCGAGCTGCCTGCGGTGCTGGCCACGATTTTAGAGGATTTGCGCCAAAAGTATAGCCAGTAATTCTCAGATCTGCGCATATCTGTTAGAGGTGAGCTGACCCGCGCCAGCGACAGAGGGTGTAGCTGGGCTGAGGGAGAAACAGTAAGGAGCTTTAGTTTTTAGGGCAAGGAAGGTCATCGATAATGCGTATGTGGCTGTGTTTGGCTGCGATAGTGGCAGTAGGACTGTTTGTGTTGGGTCAGCTGGGTCTGCCAGAAACGGCACGGGCTGGCTGGTATGAAATGGCTATGACTTTTATCGGCGTAGCTATGTGCTGCGGCGGAGTCGAGGCGGCGCGCTGGATGCTGCGCGAGTCCCCTATGGCTTCCGTGGCAACTCCCAAATCCGACTGGGTAAAGCTCTGGATGTGGTCTGGCATTCCCGGCGGTTTTCTTATGCTGTTCTGGCTGCTGTCTGGCTGGCTGTGCAGCTCGCTGCTGTCCTCGCAGCTGATGATTATCATAATAGGCTTAGCTCTTATGGGCCCGGCGATCTGGATGATTTCCGTGCCGTGGATGTTAAAGGAGCTGTATACGTCTTATAGGACCGGCGTTTCAGCTATTACCGCTGCACTGGTGGCTGGCGGTGGTACCCTGCATCTTTTTGGGGCTTTGTTTGCGTTCTATGTTTTCCCGCATTTTTCTGGGAAATCTTTGCACTCGCTGTTTTCGCTGTTGTCTGCCCTGTCCAGTTACTATGCCCTGGCTTTTTGCCATCTGCTGCTAATCGGCTGCTTATGCTACGCAGCCCATCTGTTTGCGCGTATGTTTGGTAAAAAGAGGCTGTAGTAAGTAATATTCCAACAAAAAGCCCTCCGAAAGAAAAATTCGGAGGGCTTTTTGTTAGCGCGATTCTTTATAATAATCAGCTTAGCTTGTTTTATTCAGCTTTATTCTGAGGAGCCGCGTTTGTGAAGGTGGCGCCAACCTGCGGATGGGCATTGGTATGGGTCAGCGTATAGGTCATGCGCTGTTTCTGCTTATCGTACTCGTAGTGCAGTAGGAACTCGTGAGTGCCTGTGTATACTGGAATAGGCAGATTGATCTCTTCATCACCATTGAACGAGTTAGGATTAGCGCGGAAAGCGTGTTTTTCGCCTTTAACGTCAATACTGGGGTTATCCTCTTCCTCAACATACTTGGTGCATAGCATGGGATCTCCCCACATGGCGTTCATGGTGTCGTTGTAACGCTGCGGGACTATGCGGAGCAGCACCTCTTTGGCACCCTTAATGTTTACTCTCATTCTTTCTGGCGGATCGCCGCTGACCAGAGGACCCTTGCTGGCTGCCTTCTGCCCGTTTACCCAAACCTCGAAAACCGCGCTGCGGCCTTCGACCGTATTGTCCTTGTAGCCGACAGTAGCCTCAAACATCTCAAATTTGTTGGCGTTATCGCCGTCCAGCGTATACCTCGCTGTGGCGTCATGCTCGCCGCCGTGGCCGGTAATATAAGTGCTGACCTCGCTGCCTCCCATGCGGACTTGCTCGGATGACCAGGAGCAGTTGGTAACGTATCTTTTGCTTCTCATCATAATAATGGGGACGGACTGGGCGGGAGTGTTTTTGTGGCCTGCCCAGCAGCACTGAGGAGCTAGAGTCGCTATGCAGAGAGCGGAGGCAATGACTAAGTGCTTAATCTTCATTGAAATAATACCATCTCGTAAGGGTTTTATGATTACGCGGTAAGCTTGGCAGGGAGCAGACCGTGTAATATGGCTATGCTTCGCTTTAAGTGGCGATTAGCCTTTACTATAGATAATGCCGCTGCGTCATTTGTGTGTTTTAAGCGCAGATGCGCATGCGAATAGCTTATGCCGTACTAACAAATAAGATTATTCAATAATATTTTGAAGGAAGCAAGGTGTAGGCATAGAAAAATAGCCCTTTAGACCGAAGAGGCTTTTTTTTTGTAATTTTTGTATGTGCGTTGCGGTGCTTTTGTGTGCTGGCAGGCTGAGCAAACCGGCGGTCAGTATGGCATTGAGAGGCAGGCGCAGATTATTATGGGCAGCAGCTGCCGATGGCGCTTGCATTAGAGAAGCGCTGAAAAAAAAGCGTTTCGGATTTTTATATCTTTAAGGTAGGAACCGAGGCTTGTTCCGCACAGGCCGAGGGAGTGACGTTGTGAATAAAAATTCAGTCATCATTAATGTAACGGTTATTGCCGTTATTACCTTAGCGATCTTGTATGGCTTTTTTGGCGTATCCGATGCGAATAAGCTAAAGCTCAAGCTGGGCCTCGATTTGCGTTCAGGAACGCACATCGCGCTCAAACTAAAAGAAGTGGTAGATCCTGAAACGGGAGAAGTTACCAAGATCGACAAAAAGGTTCTCGATCGCAGTATTCAGGTATTTACAAAACGCTTAAACTCTATTGGTACTTCCGAGATTCTGATTGCCCCTGCTGGCGAGGATCGCATCATTGTGGAAATCCCCGAGATGACGGATCTTGAAAAGGCTAAGAGTATTGTTAAAAAAGCCGGCCGTCTCGAATTTAAGGAAAAGATTTACAATCCCGCTACGGCTACGTCAGAGTACAAAACCGTCATGGATGGCCGCTATATTACTAAGGCTACCGTGGCGCGCGCCGGTGTAGGCGATGATGCTTGGTGCGTAGATTTTACATTAAACAGCAAGGGTGCCAAGCTCTTTGGCGATATTACTGGGCGCATGGTCGGCCAGCCGTTGGGTATTTTCTTCGATGGTACGATGCACAGCGAGCCGGTGGTTAAAACCGCTATTACCGGTGGCTCTGGTCAGATTACCGGCAGCTTTACCCTTAAGGAAGCCGACGAGCTCAGCAACATTCTCAATGCTGGTGCTCTGCCCGTCGATGTGGAGATCCTTGAAGCTTACACGGTTAGCCCTACGCTGGGAGCCGAATCGCTGCATCGCAGTGAGATCGCTTCCATTGTCGGTCTGGCTATAGTTATGATTTACATGATAGTCTATTATCGCATTCCGGGTCTCTGCGCTGCTGTGGCGCTTATTATTTACGCCATTTGGAACCTGGCCTGTATGGTAATTCCGGGCCTGGAATTTGTTTTGACCCTGCCTGGCATAGCGGGCTTTGTTCTGGCAGTTGGTATGGCAGTCGACGCTAACGTGCTGCAGTTCGAGCGCGTTAAAGAAGAGCTTTGGGCTGGTAAGTCTGTTAAATCCGCGCTAGACATTGGCTTTAAGCGTGCCTTATCTTCGATTATCGATGGTCACGTTACCACGTTCCTGGGAGCTTTAATCCTGTTCTGGTTCGGTGCCAGTTCGATTAAAGGCTTTGGTATGACCCTTATGCTCGGTACAATTATGAGCCTGGTAACCGCTATTTGGGTGACCCGTCAGTTGCTTTATTTGGTGACTGATTTCGTCAAGCTAGACGGTCATCGATCCCTGTTTGGTGAATAATAGGGGAGGATATTGCA
>JAFSXO010000371.1 GCA_017444045.1 bacterium
CCCTCTGTCGCAGTCGCGACATCTCCCCCTGCCATCCTTTAGGGGGAGTTATAATGAGGTTCTATTGGCCATTGCTTAACTAAACGACATTGCTCTCTGACGCAATGCCATTAAGTTAAGTCAGATGCTTAGCGTTTAGCCCAGGTTCAGGTTAAATTTGCCGCGGCTTATATGGATTATGGTTGCCCAGACGCACACCCGGCGCCTTAGCCCTAAATACCCGCAGCATCTCCGGCACCCCCAGCACAGGCCCTGAAGGTATGGGCAGGTTGGGCAGAAGCAGATCGGGATCCATATTGAGATTGCGCAGCTGAATCATGCTGACATCGTACTCCCGCACAAAATCGAGCATGGCCTCAGTTTCCGCCTGGCTGTCATTGACCCCGGGCAGGCATAGCCAGTTGATGGACACCCAAAGGCCGCGCTGGCGCGCATAGCGCACCGTCTCCCACACATCGCGCATCCTGTAGCCGCGGGGACGGTAATAGGCATTGTAAAGCTCTTCACGCACAGAGATCATCGACACGCGCAGAGAATCCAGACCAGCATCGATAACCTGGCGCGCCGCCTCGGGACGCGAGCCATTGGTATTCATGTGGATCGCCCCAGCAGGCGTTTTGGCGCGGATCATTTTTATGGCCGCCGCAATGGTATCGGCCTGCAGCAGCGGCTCTCCCTCGCAGCCCTGCCCAAAGGAGTAAATTGCCTGGGGCGCCTCCAGGTGTCTGATGCCCACCTCGGCGATTTCCTCCGCGCTGGGCACAAACTTCAGGCGCACCTGCGGCGAAGGCTGGTGTCCCTCGGGCTGATACGAGATGCATCCCTGGCAGCCCGCATTGCACTGCGGCGAGGTTGGCGCCGCACCCTCCCAGCGCCCGTAAAAGATATTCTGGGCGTTGTAGCAGCCGTATTCGCAGGCGCATTTCTTCAGATGCTCATAAAGGCGGTTGTGCGGCCAGCGGCGTTTGGCCTTAGCGATCAGCTCGGCTAGGTCCCCGCGCCCATAGCGCTGAGGACGCCAGCGCGGATTGTCCTCGGTCTGGCAGGCCGCCACATACAGCTCACCGTCTATCGGATAAACCGCGGTATAGCCGAACAGCGGCAGATCGGGAGCATCAGACGTTTTTTCCCAGGCGGGCATAAATGTGAGCGTCCAGCCGGACGGCAGCTGGGCCGCCATGGTCAGACAGCCCTCGGCCACCATCTCTTCAGCATCGTCTGCGCTCCGCACCACGGGACTGCGCCCTGGCAGGAAGTGCAGCTGCGCCCCATCAGGCAGGGGAGACAGCTCCTCGCGGCGCGGCAAGCGCATACCCTGCGCAGTGCGCCCCAAGCCCAGCAGCCCAGGCTCTTCCCAGTATCCGCCCTCGCTGTCGGCGCAAAGCACTCCGGCACAGCCTGCAGACGGCTTATTCTTCGCTGGCCTGCGGCGTTTAACCATGGGCGTCCTACTCGCTTCTCTGGCTCTTCATGCGAGCAACATACTCAGCGTTGGTAGGATGCGGCTTCATGGTCTTGATTACCGGCTCCACCTGCTTGTAATCATTCTCGCTGGTAGTGCTCGTGTTAAGCTGCTGGCGAATGGTCGTAGCGAACCACATCTCGTCACCCTTGACATCGTACAGAAGCTCATCGTGGCGCGTTCCGCTGCGGCAGAGATCGATAGCCGGGAAGATACGGCGCTCGGCCAGCTTGCGCGACAGGTTGACCTCCATGTTGCCCGTACCCTTAAACTCCTCGAAAATAACCTCGTCCATCTTCGAGCCAGTTTCGATCAGCGCGGTAGCTATAATAGTCAGGCTGCCGCCATTCTCAATATTGCGGGCCGAGCCAAACAGATGCTTGGGCACGCGCAGGGCGGAGATATCCAGACCGCCGCTCATCGTCCGACCAGTATTGGGAGCGCAGTTATTGCAGGCGCGTCCCAAACGGGTCAGCGAATCCATGATAATGACCACGTCCTTGCCCAGCTCAACCAGACGGCGCGCCCGCTCCAAGACCAGATTGCTTATGCGTATATGCTGGCCGAATTCTTCGTCAAAGGTTGACGCTACCACTGTGCCATCGATCGAGCGCACTATATCGGTAACCTCTTCGGGACGCTCATCGACTAGCAGAGCCATCAGCACCGCGCTGGGACAGTTGGCACTAATACCCATCGCAATATTTTTAAGCATTATGGTTTTGCCAGCCTTAGGAGGAGCAACAATCAGACAGCGCTGTCCCCGGCCTAACGGGGCGAACAGATCGATAATGCGGGTAGTCAGCTCATTGGGATCGTGCTCCAGCACATAGCGCTCGTTGGGGTAAATAGGCACCAGCTGATCAAACACAGGCCGACGCTTGGCCTTGGCAGCATCGATGCCGTTGACAAACAGCACTTTATGCAGGGAGAAGAAATTATCATCGTGTTTGGGCACCCGAAGCACACCTGTTACCATATCGCCCATGCGCAGGCCGGCATTCTTAATGAGCGAGCTGGACACGAAAATATCGTTATTGTTGCATTCCTTAAAGGTTACCCCTCTCAGCATTCCCGCGTTATCGGGCTTGATCTCCAGCACTCCGGTAACAAACGCTTCAAGCTGCGGCTCGGCGTAATCATCCTCATAATCTGCATAAGGATCGGAATCCATGTAGTGGGAACCGTGTGCGCGCTCATAGCGATCATCTTCATAATCCCGGCCGCTGCGCGCATACATGTCGCTGCTTTCAAGGTGCTGGCCGCGCATCATCCGTTCATTAAACATCTGCGCTTCGCCATTGTCCTGGCTATAAGGAGAGGCACTGTGCACGTTATCAGTATAATACCGAGAGTCATCGCGATCCCAAGCGTCCATCTGATCTGCGAAATCAGAAATATCGCCACCGTTATAGCCGCTATAATCGCGATCATTATGCTGGTGGGCATAACCATTCATATCGTCTTCCAGTTCGGTTCTGCGGGAGCTCAGCCGAGAACGAGAAGCCTGCTGCTTCGTCTCAATCCTGCGCACGCCCTTCGAGGGCACAGAGCCCCTTGCATAATCGGAGCGAGACGGAGGCGCGGACACACCTTCGGCATAATCGCCAGCCCTTCCGCTTCTGTCAGAATAAGCGCGCAGATCGGCACCTGAAACCGGCTCATTGTTACTGCCGACCAGCTGCAGCTGCGCATACTGACGCTTGCTATATCTCTCCCTCGTCTTGCCACTGACAGCACCGGCCCCTGCCGGCATGCCCCTTAAGTCTCTATCCGCTGCCCCAAGCTTGGCTTCGGCATGCTTAATGCTGCCCTTCGTGCGGCTGGGCGCAGAAAACGCATCGGCTCTCATCCCAGAGGGAAGCTCACCTTGGACGCGCGCCGCCGCGGAAGAGCCATCAGCCTGGGCGCGGGCAGTCCCAGCAGGACGCTCGCCCTTAACGCGCTTAATCCTGGCAGGACGCTCACCCTGAGCTGGATAGGCTGCGGAAGGACGCTCGCTCTGGGCACCGGCAGCGCCAGAAGGATAGTCGCTTTGGGCGGTTGGAGCCATAGAGGCAGGCTCGCTTTGGGCACGGGCTTTTCTCTTACGGCCGCGCCCGTCTGCTTTAGCCGCCTGGCTTTCGGCATCAAGCTTAGTTTCCTGAACGCTTTCGTCTGCATCAGAGCGCACACTGCTCAGCTCGGCAGTCTGGGCGGACTTATCCCGCCGCGAGGCTGCGCGCTTAGCGGCAGGCTCTGCTTCCGGAGCAGGCTGATCTAACCGCTCATCCTGCTCACCTTCATCGAACACAAAATCATCGGTCTGATTCTCTATAATAAAAGTAATTAGACTGTCCTTTGAACAACGGGTAATACCTAATCCTATATGATTCTGCTTTTTTACTGCCGAAGCCATACTTCTGAGCGTAGATATTTTCATTTTTCTTAATTGCTGCTCAGTATAAGCCATATCTCTACCATACCTCCGTAGCCCAATGCCATTCACTTAATGAATAAACAGCATTGGTTATGCTTATTCATGTGCGTTAGCGCTGCGTTTTATGCTTAGCGTGCAAACAGCAAACAGCACGCGCAGCACCGAAATTATCCCATCAGCTGCGCTTTATTCGGCAGCCACAGCTTTATATTCCGATCAGGATACAGCCTGAGCAGAACGCAATTTAAAAATTCCTACCGCTATTAAGACAGCGGCGCATACCGCCAGGCACGCTATATTAGACATCAGCCCAGACAGCGGCAGACCAGCAAGCAAGGCCTTGCTTAAGCCATCATAAAGATACCATGTAGGCAGATAGTGGGAGACGAAGCGCATCCTTTCGCTAATATCTGCCAGTGCCAAGGGCACAAACAGAACTGTATACAGCACCGGCCCTACAGCATTGGCAACAGCCTGACTGCGCGCCAGCAGCCCAAAGACCAGTCCCCCGACAGAGAACAGGGCCGAGCCGATCACCAAAAACACGATCAGCGCCAAGTTATCTCCCATACCATCGCTATTCAGATAAAGCACCAGCAGAGATGACACCAAGGCAATAGCAAAGCCCGCCAGGGTCTTTCCCCAGAGCACATCAGACAGACGCGTCGGGGTCATAAGCACAGCTGCCAGCGTTTTGTTATCCATTTCCTCAGTCAGCGAAGCAGACGTGAGAACTAGCCCTCCCATGCAGGTAAATACCAGCCAAATAGGCAGCATGGCCAAATGCGCATCCCCAGAATGCTCATTTACACGCTCAACCCGCACATCGGCAGGAAGCTCCTGTCCCGCCATCTGACGCAAAGCCCCGCGTATTCCCTCCCTAAAAATCGCCGCCTGAGTCAGACTGGCCTCGTTGACCGCTAAAGAAAGCTCGGGAAAAGCGTCGGCATGCAAATCCGCGTCAAAGGAAGCGGTTATATGCACAGCGCCGCAGGCCCTGCCCGAGCGTACGGCCTCACGGCATTTTTCCCACTGCGGCTCTTCCTGCAGCTGGAACAGATCAGTAGTGCGCAGCGCCTGAACTAAAGCCGACCGCCCGTCATCACAGATCAGCACCACCGGATGACGCACGTCGCCATTAGCAAAAAATCTAGAAAAAAACACCGAAAGCAATACGGGGCCAATCAATATAAAAAGAATAATATGGCTGCGCACTGCTTCTTCGATATCTTTAAGCAAAAAAGCCCATACGGTCCTTAGGCAAAGCACCTGCGAACCTCCACGAAACGCTGCACAATAACTATTTGCGGCGCAAACAGCGCCTTAACACGCCCGCCAAAACGGACATATAAACTTATTAATCAGGCCAGCCTAGCCTTCTTCGGCTTTGCTGCCTTCTGACGCAGGCTCCACATCCTTAACGTTTATATCTACACAGCCAGACGACTCTAATACATCAACTATACCGTCGGCAAGTGCCTTGGATACGTTCGGCACAATAAACTTAACACACGGCTTTTTGACCTGTTTAGTGCTCGGCTCAACCTGAAACGCCACGCCGGCACGCTGGCTAACACTGGCGGCCTTAGCCTTGGCTTCTTTCTCGCTTTTATACACGCCGCCATACTGCAGGGCGGTTTTATCCTCTAAAAACTGACTCTCGAGCTTGCGAACCTTCAGAGCAGCGTGAAATGCCTCGATCATGCCCTTGTCTCCGCGCACGATCAAACGATATCCATTAGGAACCGCTACCCCATAAGTAACAGACATGGTATTGACGCTGACACCGCTTTCCTCAAGACGCTTCTTTAATTCCGGAGCACTTTTTACCTGGGGGCAAAAAGCTACTATATCAGCCATACCCTTGGGTGTGACAACAGTTGTCTCTTCCTTGCCGACTAGGAACAGCAAAGCTCCTAGCGCTAACACACACAACAGCAAAATTGCGAGACTAGTACGGCGGATCTGCGAGAGGGTCAACTTTACGGACTCCTAAGCCAACAAGAATTTGCTCCATACCCAAACAGCGATTAGAAACGCGAAATTATGGAGTTTACAATGGATTCGATATTAATATTTCTAACAGGCTAATTTATACTCCTGCCTGTTAAATGATAAAAAAGCTCTTCAAGCCCAGGCGAGCGCTTAATTTTGCGCCCTCCCTGCTCTATTTCGATCTGTTCGGGCAGATACTGGCCGCATAAATCTAAATAATGGCCCTGGCACAGCAGGCTTCCATCATGCAATATCGCTATCTGATGGCAGAGCCGCTCAGCCTCCTCCATATAGTGCGTCGTCAGAAAGACCGTCCCACCTTCAGAGCAGTACGCTTCAATAAGCTGGCGCACACCTCTGGCTGCCACAGGGTCCAGACCTGATGTAGGCTCGTCTAAAAACAGCAGCCTGGGCCTGCCTATCATTGCCCTGGCCAAAGCTAGGCGCTGGCGCATACCCCGGGAGAGCTGGCTGACCGCGCTGTCTGCCTTGCTCTGAAGGTCCACCTTCTCCAGCAGCTCATCCGCATATGCGGGATCGGCACCGTACAAGGACGCGAAAAAGCACAGGTTTTTGCGCACAGACAGGCGCATGTAGTGCCCAGGATCCTCGGACATGACCCCAACAGCGCGCCGAAGCTGCTGGCTTTGCGCCAGAGGATCCAGACCCAGCACCTTAATGCTTCCAGACTGGGGGCGCAGCTGGCCGGTCAGCAGGCGTATTGTCGTGGTTTTGCCGGCTCCGTTTGTGCCGAGCAAACCAAAGACCTGCCCAGAAGCAACAGCAAACGTCAGCTTGTTCAGCCCCCAGCTGCCGCCAAAGGAATAGCAGACACCGTCTGCTTCTATTGCCGACTGTACATCCATATTCCAGAACCTCTCACACTTAAATACCCACGCACTGCAGCATCCACCAGGCAGCCCCCGAGAAAGCCAAGGCCCAGGGCAGAAGACCATACTTCCAGCGGAAGCGAGCATGCCAGCGCAGCTTTTCTCCGATCACCCGATCCGCCTGCAGCTCTAAACGGCCGTTTTCCAGCCAGCCGCTGATTTCCAGAGGCATAGCATCATCGCACCAAGCCTGCGCCGAGCGCGGCAGGCGACTAACAGCTACCACCGCACCGCCTGACTGCAGACAGTATGGCACGCGATCAAAGGCCATCTCCTCGGGAGGATGTATCAGGCTGCCACGCCAGCACACAGCAGCGCCCCGTTTTGGATCGGCTTCCGCCGGCAGGACAGCATCGCAGGCCGGCATACCGCTTTTATGCCGAGGCCAGCGCCGGTTAAACCAGCGGATCAAATCAAAGCCCGCCCCCAAGGGCAGAGCACCCCAAAAGGAGCAGGGAGGCAGTGCTAACAATATGCCCAAAAGCAGTCCAACACATCCGCCAAGATTGAGCCGCCGAGACGATTCATCGGCCCGATCCGCCTCAAGCTTAATAGCACCGTCACCGCTTTCAGCCTTGCCATCCAGCCACAGGCCGCGCCTCTGGCGGCGCAAAGCGGCTAGGCTAAGCGGAGACAGCAAATCAAAAGCCCACATCCAAGCCGGCAGCTGCCTCTGCCGCACCAGCTCGCCTTCAAGATAACGCTTAAGCCGGCAATCGGGCCGGCGCTGACCCCAGCACGAGCGCAGCGGCCACTCCAGCAGCAGGGCCACGCCTCCCAAAAAGCGCCCCAAATACCACAGCGGCCCTTCAGAAAGCCTCAGCCTGCCATACGAGTTGGTGACAGCCTCAAATGCGCGCAGCAGACTCGGCAGCGCCAGCATATTGCTAAGATAAGACGCCTCGCTCTCAGACATGCCTACAGCGCGCCATTCCTCCAGCATCTCCTCAGTAACGGCACCGCCGGCCGCGCCGCGGGTGCAGCTGACACCATTCAGCAGCAGCACAAAAGGAATATCGGAATCGATAACGCGCTGAGCGCCTGCGACGGCATCACTCCAGCGCAGCATTCTCACCGCTAAGCCGCTGCCCCAGAACAGCTGCGCCAAAAACAGCAGCCAGCCCAAGGCTATGCCCCAAAACGCGGGCAGCTCGTTTATGAAGGGCAGCAGTAAAAATGCAAAAAAGCCCCCTGTCATCCAGAGAGCTAAAAGCCACAAAGACGAAAAAGCTATCTTCGCCACACCCTGCTACATCATTCCCCACTCGTCTTCAAGCTTTTTGCGGCTCAGACGGTTAATGCGCTTGGCGTCATTGATCAGCTCATTCCCTATGCGCACCATATCCAAACCGGCCTCCAAATGCTCGGCCTCGCCGTCATCTAAATAGGCCCACATCTCCTGAATACCGGCTTCGTAATGATCCATGCCCTGAACGCCCTGGGACATTTCCTCGGCAGCCTTTTCCAGATAGTCGGTACCGGCGACAATGTTTTCTATTTCCGCGCGTATGTTTTGCAGAATCTCGTACTGCTTCTGCAAAAACTCGCCGAAATCCTCAGCCGACATCGCACCGCTGCGCACCTGCTCTACCGAGTCGTGAAACTTTTGAAAGCGGCCGCTAACGACCTCTACCTTTACAGTCGGGGTAACCTCGAAGTGAGGCATTACAGCTCCGCAATCACAGCATCGCTTGGCTTCTTTGCGGTTCTGAGCACCGCACTGCATGCAAATTACCACTATGTACCTCCACGGTCCAACGCCATCAGCCTTAAGGTATCAATGGCATTGGTTATGCTTATTCATGTGCGTTAGCGCTACGCTGTTGGCCAGCGTTCAAGCTGGCATATAACAAGCGTTAGATCCCATTTATCCCAACAGCTACATAACTTTTAAGTTCCATATTTTTAGGTTAAGTTCTATATGCCGAATAAAAGCCCCTTCATCGCCAATGCCAGCAGCTCGAGAGGCATGGCCTTGCCTACAGCAGGCTGCCGCGCATAGCAGATGTGCGCTCGGTAAGATGGCCGCCCTCAAGGAAAAACACGCGATTCGCATATTCGGCGACCTTGGAATCGTGGGTAACCATAACCGTGGTGAGCTGCTGATTGGCATTAATATCCTTAAACACTTCCATAACGGTACGCGTGGATACTTCGTCTAAATTGCCCGTGGGCTCATCGGCCAAAATGAGACCAGGCAGATTGGACAGCGAACGGGCGATAGCCACGCGCTGCTGCTGGCCGCCTGACAGCTTGAGCACCGAATCATCGCGGCGCTTTTCCAGTCCCACCACGCGGAGCAGGCTTAGCGCCTGATTCATTTGCTCGGCAGGATCGGTTACCCGCTTCGAAAGCTGCATCGGCAGCATGACATTTTCCAGCACTGTGAGCGTGGGCAGCAGATTATAGCTCTGGAATATAAACCCGATATGCTTTAGACGCATATACTCCACGAAAGCCTCATCGGCACCGGTAACATCCTTGTCGTTGTAATATACCTGGCCAAAGCTGGGGCGCTCCAAACCGCCAATAATATTGAGCAGGCTGGTTTTGCCCGAGCCAGAAGGCCCCATGATTGAGATAAAATCACCATGAGGTATATCTAAGTTTATATTCTCCAGTACCTTCACCGGACCGCTCTGGGTCTCGTGATATTTGTGCACATTGCGCAAGGAAACCTTCATAATCCGCTAACTCCACTTAAGACCGCGCACAATATCAATACGCCAAACCAGAACAGAAGGAATGGCCGCGCCTATCAGGCCCACCAAAACAGACAGCAGCATCGCCTCGGCTATCAGAGCCGGCGTAACCGATGCCAAGGGGAAGGTGATCTGCATCACTACCACCATAGCGCGATCCAGCAGAATAGAGCCTATCCAACCAAAAGCGATGCCAAACATACCGCCTACCAGCGAGAGAATAACCGATTCGGTAACCACCATGGTGGCAACGGTCATTCGGGAAGCTCCGATGGCCCGCAGAGTACCGAATTCGCGCATACGCTCATACGTCGACATGAGCATAGTGTTCATGGCCGCGGTGACAGCGATCAGCACACCGATTGCCGAAATAGCGCACTGAAGCATCCAGGCATATTTTATATAATCGTTAGCAGCGCCAAGATAATCGCGCCTGGTCATAACCTTGACATTAGGGATATGGAAGCTCTCTATGCGCTTGACCACCTCGGCAGCGCGATGCTGGTCCTTTAGCTGTACCCACAGCTCAGAGGCTCCCTTGCCGTCTCCGGCCTTAAGCGCCGACTGAAGATTAATATAAGCCGTATAATCCTGGAAACCAGCCCCCGCTCCCACAATACCGACTACCGGGTAAACAGTCTGACCGCTGCGCATTCCCTCGCCGACATGTATTCCTTCAGATTCCGCCA
>JAFSXO010000372.1 GCA_017444045.1 bacterium
ACGAATCCTTAACTAAATGGCATTGGGCATAGGTGATATTGACAATAATAAATATTTGTTGTATAGTTCTTGCCGTTGCGGGGTTATAGCTCAGCTGGAAGAGCACTTGCATGGCATGCAAGGGGTCGTGGGTTCGAGTCCCACTAGCTCCACCATAATTCTTTAGAAGATTGTTTTCTTCTAGAGCTTGTGGGTAAGTGGCAGAGCGGTCAATTGCAACAGACTGTAAATCTGTCGCGCCACGCGCTACGGAGGTTCGAATCCTTCCTTGCCCACCAAAAGCAGAGGCCTGATCGATAAGGCTTCTGCTTTTTTGTTTTTATCTTCAGCCGCTGCTTTTGGCATCTTTTCATTTAAGGAAGGAAACAAATTTGTAACGTAGAAAAAACAAAACTTAGCGAATAGCACTTTTCTATAGAATTTTTGTTTATAGTTAAAGTAAGCGATTAATTATATCCGTATCGGAGGAAATATGACGTCAGCTCTTGGTGTTGCCTTGGGAGTGGCAATAGTAATAATCATATTTCTAGCAATCAGCAAGGCGAAAAGCAATAAGGCGCATGAAACGCGCCATTCTGCGTTGGTTAAGGTCATTGAGGCCTCGCAGCAGCTGGGTACCTCCACTTCGCTGGAAGCCGTTATGTCTGTGGTGTCTGAATGCGTTAAGACGCTTCTGCCTGTGGACAGCGTAGCGGTTTATTTGCTTGACGAGAGCAGTGTTGAGGAAACCAAGCTTGAAGCAAAGGGCGTCAGCTCGGCAGTCGGTGAGTGCTTCCGCAATTTTGATCCCGATACCGAAATATCTTGCATCGGTAAGGTCATTTCGGAACGCCGTGCTTTGTCGTATAAGGACTTTAACGCAGAAGCTACTGACGAGGCTGTGCTTCCGCGCGATAAGGATTTTCGTTCAGTCATGGTGGCGCCTTTGCTAGTCGAGGGCCGGGCAATCGGAGCGGTCTTCGTATCTTACCATCAGGCTGATAAATACAGCAGCGAGGAGCAGCATTTCTTTGGCCTGCTGTCTAATCAGGTGGCTTTGGCTGTTCGCAACGCTCAGCTTCAGGAAGGCCTTACCCAAATGGCTACCCGTGACACCATGACCGGTCTGTTTACGCACGCCTACTTCCAGGAGCATTTGGGCAAGAGCATCGTTAAAGCTAAGTATAACAATCAGGCTGTAGCGCTGATGATTCTCGATATGGACTTCTTCAAGAAGGTCAACGATAACTATGGCCACCCACAGGGCGACGCTCTGCTCAAGCAGCTGGGCGGTGTTATTCGCTCCGTGGTAACGTCAAAGGATACTATCGCCCGCTACGGAGGCGACGAGTTTACGGTTACCATGCTGGATACTAACCGCACCAAAGCTGTTGTGGTGGCAGAAAAGATCCGTTTGGCTGTTGAGGAGTTTGAATTTGTCCTGGGAGCTAATATCGTTCACATTACGATCTCTGGCGGTGTAGCTGCTTATCCCGAGGACTGCACCACGAAGAAGGAGCTGATTGCCAAGGCCGACGCTGCCATGTATGAAGCGAAAAAACAGGGGCGCAATCGTATTTGCTTTTCCGCATAGAATCGTTTAAAAGCTTTTGCCGCAGGGCCTTCGGTCTGATTATGATCGTGGCCTTGTTGCTTTTTTCAGGGTGTGTGCCTGCTGAGCCAGGCAGGCATTCGTGGGCTGTTTCCTCTTTAGAAGGAAAGGTTATCTCCCGCAATGATTTGGAAGCGCACAGCTGCTATATACTGGCACTCTGCGCCTGGGACAGCAGCTCTAAGGCTAGTCTAGCAGAGCTTCGGCGTATAGTTGATCAGGTGTGCCCAGACGGTAATAGCCGCGATTTGCCGGCGCTGCTTTTTGTCTATTTCGACAGCTCGAAAAGCGATATTGGCGCTGAGCTGTCGGCTTGGGAGGGGCTGCCGTTCCCTGTTGCGCTGGGAACTTCCGACACCGCCAAGGAATGGGCCTTAGAGGTAGTGCCGACTCTGTATTATTGGAATGGGAATAGCTTGGCGGTTCGCCATCGGGGATACATAGAAGCGGACTGCTGGCGGAGCTTGCTGAAGCTTGGTGACGGGCATTAGCTTAAGCTTTTTGCTAATACTCAGCTAAGATAATTAACCTTAGACTATAGGATGGTTATATGTTTCATTTCGGCATAATTCCCGGCGATGTCGCGGGCAAGATTCGTACCAGATGCGCTCTTAAGGTGCTGGCGCGGGTGGCTTCACTGCACGGCATAGATTATCAGCTGGATACCTTTGATCTGGGAGCGGATAATTATATAGAAACCGGTGAGCTTATATCGAAGGATCAGCTGGTCTCTTTAGGAGCTATGGACGGCATATTCCTGGGGGGCTTTGGCGATCCGCGCTTAGAGCGTTCGGTATGCGATCAGGGAATTAAGGCCAGAATTTGGGCAGAGCTGAACCTTGTGGTTACCATGAGGCACGTATTTGTTTACAGCGATACCTTTTGTCCGCTGAAGTCTTTCGGGCAGCGGGCTGTCGATTTTGTTATCGTTAGGGAGAATACTGAAACCAGCTATTCTAATCTCGGTTCGTTTATTCATAAAAATACCCCGGACGAGCTGGCGTTAACGCAGGGAGTTTTTATACGCAAAACCGTCGAACGCGTGATGCGCTCGGCGTTCATACTGGCGCACAGACGCCAGCTCCGTAAGCTTACTCTGATAGACCGCAGCCGGCGCGTGCCGGCCCATGATTTGGGCAGGCGCGTCTTTGCTGACATCAGCCGTGAATACCCAGACGTCGTCACCAATGCTATGAATGCCGAAGAAGCAGCCGGGGCTTTTCTCGTGCAGCCGGAACAGTTCGATGTCATCGTTACCACGGCTGATATCGGCGATATGCTGATGGGCATGGGCCTGGAGCTTCAGGGCGGCCCGGGGTTCGGTTTTACTGCGTACCATAACCCTGGCCAGATCTCTATGTTCGAGCCCTGTCCGAGTGCAGAGGATGACTGGGAGGCCCAGCGTTCTCCTAATCCCGTGGGCGCTATTGCCGCTATGGCGCATTTGCTGGTTACCCTGGGTAAGCAGGAGGCCGCAGTGCATTTGGGGCAGGCGCTTTCCAGGACGGTCAGGGAGCATGGCGAGCTGTTTAGCAAGTCCTCTATCGACTCCGATGCTGTTGCGGAGCTGGTAATTGAGTATCTGTGATCTGTCTGAAACAGCGATCGAGGAGGAGAGCGGCGGCAGTGTCGATCGCGAGATGCCGTTAACCGAGCATCTGGCCGAGCTTCGGAAGCGCATTATTATCTGCCTGGTATGCTGGCTGGGGGGCTGCTGCCTTTGCTACGGTTTGGCACCCCGCTTGCTAGAGGCTATCCGGGCCTCTGCGGGTGAGGGCTTTTATTTCGTTTTTACCAGCCCAACAGAAGCCTTTATGGCTTTTGTAAAGCTGTCCATGGTCGTCAGTCTGTTTGCCTGTCTGCCCGTTTTTATTTATCATACAGTTGCGTTTGTGTGTCCAGGGCTTACAGAGCGGGAGCGCCGCTGGTTGCTGCGTTTGGTGCCCTTTGCGCTATTGCTGTTCGCTGCCGGAGTGCTGTTTGCGTGGTTTGTTGCCCTGCCCATTATGTGGCGCTTCTTTTTGGGCTTTCAGAGCGAGAGCGTGCGCGCTCTGTGGAGCATTGGCGAGGTGGTCGGCTTTGTAGTGGGGGCTATGCTGCTCTGCGGGCTTATCTTCCAGACTCCGCTGGTTATGATCTTTTTGGCTGCCTTGGATATAGTTAATCTTGGCGCTCTTCAGCGGGCGCGTCGGGTCGTTTATTTCGGAGCCTGCGTAGCCTCTGCGATTATTACGCCTACTCCCGATGCCTTT
Source organism: bacterium (assembly GCA_017444045.1). Lineage (GTDB taxonomy): Bacteria > Vulcanimicrobiota > Xenobia > Xenobiales > Xenobiaceae > JAFSXO01. The sequence continues at coordinate 3,844 of JAFSXO010000372.1, forward strand.
ACGGCTGTGGTAGTCGCCGTGCCTTTGATCGTTTTTTATGAGATCAGCCTGCTGATGATAAGAATGCTGCGATTAGGGCAGTAAGCTCTTCGCTGGCAGAGATACTTGGACTGTTATAAAAGGAGAGACCTGTAGTGAATATTGCCAGTTGGATAGTAGTCGCGTTGCTGGTGTTGGCAGTTGTGGCCGCAATGCGTTTTAGTCTAAAGAAGCGCAAATCTGGAGGCTGCTGCGGTGGCTGCGGAGGCTGCTGCGGATGCGGCAATAGCGGTGGCTGTGGAAGCTGCGCTGAGAAGGTGTGTGACAGCCATAAACCTACAGGTAAGACTTTAGTTTAATAGAAAACAACAGGATAGCATTATCATATTTTATGTCTTGAATTGAATGGGAAGGTGCAGGAATGGCAGCTAGCCTTAAAGTTGGAGATGTTTTGTGCGGGCGTTACCCCATTCTGGGCATATTGGGCGAAGGGGGCATGGGGGCTGTTTACCAGGCTTCCGATATACGCTCTCCCCGCGTGTGGGCAATAAAGGAAATGACCGAGAAATTCGCCAGCGAGGATGAGCGCCGTGAAGCTATCTCAGGCTTTGAAATGGAAGCTCGTCTGCTTTCGGCTTTGGAGCATCCCAATCTGCCCCGCGTTACTGACTTTTTCTCCGATCGCGGCCATCTGTATCTGGTTATGGATCTCGTTCAGGGAGATACCTGGGAGAAAATACAGAGCCGCGGCCGGCAGAGCGCTGACGCTATCTTGGATATCGTGTGGCAGATAACCGAAGTCCTGCGCTATCTGCACAATCGTCCTCAGCCCATTATTTTCCGCGATTTAAAGCCTGCCAACGTTATGATTACGCCAGAAGGCGTGGCTAAGCTGATCGATTTTGGCATCGCCAGAGTATTCCAGGCGGGCAAGGCCACCGATACCCGCGCTTTGGGTACTCCGGGATATGCTGCCCCCGAACAGTATGGCACCGGCCAGTCCGATGCCCGTACCGATATTTACGCTTTAGGCGTGATGATGCATCAGGCCTTCTCGGGGATCGATCCCTCTATAGAGCCTTTTCAGTTTGCTTCCCTGTCAAATATGATTCCCGGCTTCCCCAAATCGCTGGAGGATATAGTCACTCGGGCGGTGGCGTTGGACCGCAATAAGCGCTTTGCCAACGTGGCAGAAATGCAGGAGGCGCTGAAAGCTCTCCATACCGATCCCGACGCGTATGATCTGCTGCCCACGCGTCTGCGCACGGGCATCCTGCCGAAGCCTGAAACACGGAGCTTTCCCCAGCCGGATCATAGCGCGGTTAACCAGCCTGCAAACCGCAATGCCTCGGCGCCTTCTGCCGGTTTGCAGCGTGAGAGCCCTTATCGCAGCGGTATACCTCGTCCTTCGGTGTCCGGCAAACCGTCGGATTCCTTGGAGCGGCCTTCAGCACAGGCCGAGTATGCGGCGAATCGTCCTCTGGCCGAAAGTGTAAATGCCCCTAAAGCAGCTAGTGCGAAGCACCCCGCGGCAGGAAGTGCTGATTTTGATGCTGCGAAGCTGCGTACAAGCACCTGGCCCTGGATCTCTATGGGGATTCTGTTCGCTATTTCTCTGATTCCATTGTTCGGACTGCCAGCTAGCCTGTTCGCTTGGTTAGTCGTTCTTTTTGCGCGTGGGCAGCGTATTAGCATGGCTATCTGTGCTATCGGCATAGGAATAACCTCAGTTATTAGCCTTTTCGCGGGAGCAAGCATCGGACATTTTTTGCTAGAATCTATTAGTTATTTTCTTCAGCAGTTTGTAAGTCTGTTCAGTGTTATTCAATGGTAGTCTGATTAGCGAGTGTCGCACAGGTAGCTCTTAGCGGCTATCTCGGCCATATAGCCTTTGGTTTTAAGCTTTTTTCGCCGTTGGCTGATTTTATTTTAGGTGAGGTAATGCGTCTAGATGAAATGTCCTGATTGTGGCTATGATAATCCCGAAGGTGCTGTCTTCTGCGATGACTGCGGAGTATCGCTGAGCGAAGCAGTAGCTGCGGACAGTGAGAGCGGGCGCGGTGCGCTGGAGCTGGGGCAGATACTCAGCGAGCATTGGAAAATTGCCCAGGTTGTGCATTACGATAGCCGCTGCGGGCTTTATGAGGCCGAAGATACGCAGGATCCAGAGCGACGGGCGTTAGTGGCTGAGGGGCATGCGCTGTCCGAGGCGCTAAATGATTGGATTGCCAGCCTGCATAAGATCGAGCTTCCTATAGTATGGTGTCCTGAGGAATTGGCCGTCCTTGACGATAGGCTGTTTGTCGTGGGGCCATGGCCGGGAGAGCCGGTCAGCAGAATACTCGACGGCTTGGAGCCAAAGGCCGCTGTCTCTATTGTTCGCCAGGTGCTGCTGGGCATAGAAGCTCTGCGGGATAATGGGGCGAAGCAGTGCGTGATCTCGCCTGAGCACGTCTGGTGTAGCGACGGTCAGGTAACCTTGCTGCAGACGGAGCCGATCTCCGCGTCCGATGATGCCTCATCGGATTGCGCGGTAGTTATAGAAGGCTTTTCTTCGCCAGAGATGTTCGGCCTGATGGGAGGCAAGATCAGCGAAGCCTCTGACGTGTTCGGAGCGGGGGCTCTGCTGTATTATTTGCTCAACAAGGGCGAGCTGAATATAAAGCGTTTGGGGGCAGGCTGCTTCGGCTTTCCCAATCCCCTGGTAGGCCCAGGCGGTCCGCTGATGGCGGTGGCGGCCAAGGCATTGGTGCGCGAGCCGCTGGAGCGTTTCGCTACAGTTAGGGAAATGCGCCTGTATTTAGAAGAAGCCCTGGGAGAGCTGGAACAGCCGATAGGCGGAGCGCCTGCTGACGAACAGCCAGCTGCCAAAGAATCGGCTGACGAAAAACCGGATGATGAGAAGCCTGCTGCCGAAAAATCTGACGAAGAAGCGCCGGCTGAAGAAGCTGCGGAGAGCGAGGCTGAAGCTGACGCGCCTCTGTCCGAGGAAAATAAGACCCAGCCTCTGCCTAAACTGACAGCCGAAAAGCTGGCAGAAGCTCCTGCTGCTGCGGCCAGCAGGGTGGCAACTGAGGAACTGTCTAAGAAAACTGAACCTCAGGAAGCTCCCCGCGCGTCGGGAAAGGCTTTGCCTTACAAGGTTGGCCGCCTTTCGAATGTTGGGGCGGTGCGCACCGTAAATCAGGACGCGTTTGTCGAGCTGCAGGTGATGGCCTGCGAGCGCGATGTACCGGTGTCGGTGCATTTCTTGGCGGTTATAGACGGCATGGGCGGCGAGGCCGAAGGGGATAAGGCCGCTTCGATAGCGGCGCGCTCCGCTTCCCGCGAGGTTCTGCACAGCTTCCTGAATCTTCCCGGAGAAGACTGCGAGGCCGAGAAGGACCTGCCGCTTGCCGAGCGTCAGGCCGCGATTTTGCAGCGGGCGATGAAGCAGGCCAATGCCGATATTTATGCATATGCCTGCGAAGCCCCAGAGCGGCGGGGAATGGGCTGTACGATGAGCGCGGCTCTTATAAGCGATGGCATCCTTACTGTTGGCCATGTCGGTGATACGCGCGGTTACCATTACGATGGCGAGCTGCATCAGATTACCCGCGATCATTCGGTGGTCGGGCAGCTGGTGGAGCTGGGGGCGCTTACTAAAGAAGAGGCGCGGCATTCTCCCAAGCGCAGTCTTATTTATCGGGCGCTGGGTACGGGTGCCGATGTCGAAGTCGAAACCTATCAGCGCATTATGAACCGAGGCGATTACCTATTCATGTCTTCTGATGGGATATGGGAGTATTATTCTGATGAAGAGCTGTCAGGCTTCTTTGCCGCGGGAGGCGAGCCGCAGGCAATATGCGATCAGCTGGTGGCTACCTGCCTTAGGCGCGGAGCCGACGATAATACTACGGCAATTGTGTTTAGATATCTGCCGTAGGGCAGGGAACCTTTGTTTGTAAGGGAATTTAGTTTATCTCTTTGTTGAAATGAGACAATGGAGAGATAGCGACGCATAGTTATTTAAGGAGGCGGCTTGTGGCCGAAGTTAATCTTTCTACTTATCTGAGCAGCCAGGCAGTGCTTACTTCCAGCGAAGACAAGCTGGTGTATTTGCAGACGGAGGTATTCCCCGGTCCGGAGATCGGCCATGCTCCTATGGCGCTGAATCTGGCGATTGTGCTTGACAAAAGCGGTTCCATGTATGCTGCCAATAAGCTCGACAATGTCATCCAGGCGGTTAGTCATGTCGTAGACCAGCTTCGTCCCTGCGATTTGTGTTCAATTATCGCTTTTGCCGACAAAGCGAGGGTGCTGATCCCTTCCAGCCAAATATACGACAAAGAATCTGCGCGCCAGATGGTGCGGCGTATCGATCAGGTCAATGTTGGCTCGGGTACCAATATGCTTTGTGCTTTAGAGGCGGCGGTCTTTGAGGTGCGCAAGAGCTTTGCGCGCGATCGCCTGAACCACATTATCGTGCTGACCGATGGGCAGACGCTGAATGAAGAAGAATGCCTGCAGAAGAGCGTTATGGCGACTGAGGAGGGCATATCCGTCTCTACTATCGGCGTCGGCGATGATTTTAACGAGAAATTCCTGCTGAGCATAGCCAACTCATGCCGCGGCACCTCGTATTATATCGACCGTCCCAGCGATATTTCGGAAATCTTTGCCCGCGAGCTTAAGGGAGTTCAGAGCGTGGTGGTGCGCAATCCCGAGCTGCGGCTCAAGCTGTATTCCGATGTGCAGGTACGCCACGCCTACCGCGTCAAACCGCTCATTCACGATTTGGGAATGCCTCCTACGGTTGACCGCGTATGCACCGTCAAGCTGGACGACTTGCAGAAGGAAGAGGTGCAGTCCATGCTGTTCGAGCTGGTATTGCCTTCGCGCCGTACGGGAACATATAGGATCGCCCAGGTCTCGCTGGCCTATAGCCTGCCTGGACAGACAGAGCAGGCCGTCACCAGCACCAGCGACGTTACCATTACCTATACCGATGACGTCGCTCAGGCATCTGTCGTAACCCCCAAGGTGATGCAGGTTATCGACGCTGTCAGCGTATTCCGTCAGCAAACCCGTGCTCTGCAGCTGGCAGAGGTTGGCGACAGCGCCAAGGCTACGCAGCTTTTGCGCTCGGCGGCAACCCAGCTGCTGCAGCAGGGACAGAAAGAGCTGGCCGATCAGGCTCTGTCTGAGGCTACCAGGATAGAGATGGGCGGACGCGCAACATCTGCCGGCACTAAAAAGCTGGAATACGGTACGCGCAAGCTCACCCAATTGCTCGATGGACTTCCCCCGATGGAATAAAAGCTTTAACATCTATATGACGGCATTTGCCAACAATTTTTAAGGAGAAACGTGCGATGAAATGCAGTGTATGTGGTTCTGATAATTTAGAGGGGTCGGCCTATTGCGAGGATTGTGGCAGCCGCCTCGCTATGACTCCGGCGGCTCCCGTTATGGCGCCTCCGGCACCCGAGCCTGTGCCCGCTACAGTGGCTCCGGCTCCTGTCCCCACTCCTGTTGCTGAAGCTCCCGCTCCTGCGCCTGCCGCGGAACCCGTCGCCGCTTCTAATCTGGTGCTGTCGATCCCGGTCAAGGCGCCGGTGTCGGCAGAGATGCCGGCTGCTGAAGCGAGCAGTGCTGTGTGTCCTGCCTGCGGGGCTACAAATGCCCAGGGCAGCGCATTTTGCGAGGACTGCGGCGCTAGTCTGTCTGCAGCGCCCGCGCCCGTAGCTGTCTCAGCTCCTGCTCCTGCTCCGGCTCCTAGCGTGTCTGTCGGTGTGGCTCCTATTGCTGTGGCCCGTCCGCGTCTGGTGGTCAGCGGTAGCTCGGTTGAGTTCCCGCTGGATCGCGAGGTCATGCTGCTTGGTCGCAATTCTCCGGCCGACGGTATCTTCCCCGAAATCGATCTTACCGAGGTCGATACTGGATCGTATATATCCCGTCGCCACGGACGCATTACCCGCCAGGCAACAGCATTTTTGTATGAGGATATGGGCTCTTCTAACGGTTCCTTTATAAATGGGAATAAGCTGGTGGCTAAAACTCAGATCGAGCTGCACGATGGCGATACCCTGCGTTTAGGCCGCACCGAGATGTGCTTCCGCATTTAAAGCTGCGCGTGTAAGTTAGGCCCGGGTATGGTATGCTATTCCTGGGCCTGTTTTTAAGAGTTCAGTTGTTGTACCGCGGTATACAGGCTGGCGTTAATGAGGATTGTATATGGCAGAGCAGTCGGATATTTTAGGCACCATTAAGGGCAGCTTAGGGCTGGCCGGTAAGCTGGCCGGAAAAGGCTTCAATGAAGTATCGGGTCTTATCAAAGGCGACGAAAGCCAGCACAAAGGCCGCAGCGGCGTGTATTGGCAGCGCGGTCCCTGGACTAATAGTGATCTGACTCCGGACATTGACTATATGGAGGCCCAGGAGCTGGGGCGGTTTAAGGTCAGTATCGTTAAGAGGGTTACGACCTCGAAATCTGATCGCGCCTTCACTCAGGCCTGCGGGTGCTGTGTGACCGCCGATCTTCAGGGAGCCGAGGATAACGCCAAGGAGGCCGTAGAAAGCGATCCTCAGTGCACTGACGGTTACTTTTTGCTAGGCTGCCTATATTTGGAAAACAATCGGGCCGAAGAGGCCTCGGCGAATTTCCAGAAGGCTCTGCTTTGCCAGCAGGGCCTAGGCACCAAGTTCAAAAAGTCTCTGCCTTCGTTTCGCATGGTCATGCATTTAACGCCTTCAAGCTGTCTGGCTCTTTATCCAGATTTGCTGGGGGTTAACGTTCTGCTAGCCTTGGCCCAGCGCAAAGCTGGCCAGCCTCAGGCGGCGATATCCACGATGCAGCAGCTTTTGGGCGTAATGCCTACCGAGCCCATGGCGCTGTTCTTTATGGCAGTTATGCATCTCGAAAGCGCACAGTACAGCGCCGTGGTGGAGGAGCTGCGCGATGTTCTGCCCGGCTCTACCTTACAGGTCGCCAATTTGCTGCTTTTAGGATACGCGTGCAGTAAGCTGGGAGAGGCGGCCACAGCCCGCGAGGTGTACCGCAGTGCCCTGGAAAAGAACGACTACGATCCTTTGATGCATCTGGACTTAAACTATGCGCTCAATGCTAGCCTGGGATCGGCGGGGAAATCCACTCTTGAAGACATCTATCGCGAATGTCCGTCCTATCAGCCGTTTTTTGAGCGCTTGGGCCTGCGCCTAGCCGACGCGGCAGCGGTGCCGACGCTTTCCCCTAGCTCTCAGGGAGCAGCGCCTGGCGGAGCTGCTGCGCAGCACAGTTCCTTGCCTTCCGCAGCTGCCTCCCCGCAGAGCTCTCTGCCTACAGCTGCTTTAGCTCCCAATTTATTGATGCCACAGCCAACTGCAGCCTCTCCTGGCGCTGCCGGTGCTGGCGCTCCCGGCTCAGATGCTGGCAGAGTGCAGCCGCTTCCCTTTGTGCCCGGTACGGCCTCGTCAGCAGCTCAGGCTTCAGCACCGGAGCGCGCGTCAGGTGCTTCCGCTGCTGGGGCGGCTTCAGCAGCCTCGCTGTCTGCCGTGGCAGGCTCCTCCGCTGCTCCTGCGTCTGGAACGGCTAAAGCTCCGGTACTGACCGCTCCAGACGGAACTCAGATCGGCATCCCCAAGCCTGTGCATAAGGTAGAGCCTCTTCCGCCCAAGCGCGATGGCAATACGCGCCTGGTATGCGCCGAGCGCGGTATGGAATTTGTGATGACATCTGCACCGTTTACGGTGGGGCGCGAAGAGGGTGACTGTTGCCTGCCCTTTGATTCTGCGGTGTCGCGCGTCCATGCCCGCCTAATCTGGGAGCAGGGGCGCTATCTGGTCGAGGATCTCAACTCGACTAACGGGACCTGGTTAAACGGCTATCGCCTGAATGGGGGAAGCCGCTATGAGGTGAATCGCGGTGATGTCCTGCAGTTTGGCTGTACAAAATTCAGACTGGAATGATGATTGTAAGCGAGTATCGTAGTTAGGATCTTGCTTTACATATTGTTTTGTGCTAAAATAGCAAGGCTTTTTGCGTGAATTAGAATATTTTTCGCCTTGGGTACTGTCTATTGTATG
>JAFSXO010000373.1 GCA_017444045.1 bacterium
ATCGCGCACCGTTTCGGCCATTAAGATTATATTGTTGCTTTTGTATTTTTTCATACTGACGCTGTAGCGCTCTGAAGCGCCAGATGGCAGATCTGAACTGCCCGTTTTCATGTGCTTTATAACAGTAGGTATCTCGCTGGCCGCGATTAGCGGGCGTATCATGGTACCCTCGCCTTCGGCGCGAACGTTTATGGTTATCTTGTCAAGGTCAAAATAGATGGTGGCAAATGAGCCGCATTGACCCATTATCACCTGTTCAGAAATATTCTGTACTGTGCCCAGCCCGTGAATGGGATGGATAACCGTGCTGCCGACGGTAAACAAGAGGGAACTCCTTTGTTAGATATCGCTTAAATAAAGCATTGGCTAGCTAACGGCTGATAAAAATTGAGCTGGCCATAGCTTTAACCTTTTCGAGGGTTATGTCTGGGCTTACGGACAGCCGCGTCTGTAAGGTTAAGTTGGCACAAGCGATTCCTCTTCTGACCGCGTCTCCCAAGCTTAAACCGCTCATTAACCCGTTAATAGTGCCGGAGGTTAGGGCGTCGCCAGCGCCGACCGTGTCGGTTACAACCGTAGAGATCGAGGGTAAAAACTCGTTATCGTCGGCGGTTGCGTATAGCACACCTTCGGGCCCTAAAGTGATGATGACCCATTTGATGCCCTTATTGACCAGCACTCTGCCGGCTTCCTTGACGGCTTCTCCGGAGTTTAAGCTGAAGTTAACCAGCGCTTCTGCTTCTTCGCGATTGGGAGTAATCATAGCCAGGCTGCTGAGATAAGGGACGATCTGCTTGGCTCTGGTTACAGAAACAGGCTCAATGCAGATCGGGATATCACGTTCGGCGCATTTAGCTATGCTGTATTCGATGCTTTCGGGGGGGATGTCGGCGTCGAGGATAACGAACGAGGCTGTATCAAATACTTCCTTGTTCTTTTCTAAATAATCTACTGTGATTAGCGAAATCGCGTCTAGATCGGCGATAGCAGATACGAGATCGCCATAATGGTTAAGAATGGCCAAAAACGTACCGGTATTGCATTCGTTAGTTATTTTTATACGGCTTATGTCGACTCCGGCCGCACCGGTCGTCTCTAATATTTTGTGGCCGAACGTATCGTTGCCTACGGCGCTAAGCAGGGTAGCGCGATCACCTAGGCGGGCAAGATTCTCTGCGATGTTGCGAGCTACGCCTCCAGCGCTGTCGCGTATCGTACCAGGATTTGAAGTCTTGGGAATATGATTTGCGTGGGTTCGGCCTTTTAAATCGTAATTAGAAGCGCCGATTACCAGGGCGTGAGGCTGAAGCATGTTTGCGATACCTCCGTATTCTTTGTTGCTGATTCAGGTATTTGTCATTGCACAAGTTAGTAATGTAGAATAATGATAACTACCCGTGTTCTCAATAGTATCTAGGTTTTCCTGCGCTTATTAGAACAAAGTTTTGGGGCCAATGCCAGTAACTTAAGAGTCATGGCATTGAGTATTGCTTATTCATGTGCGTTAGCGTTACGTTGTTGATAAGCGTATATGATAGCGTGCACCATGCGTAACACCGCAATTTCCCATCAGCTGTGGCCACCCTCTCTGTCGCAGTCGCGACATCTCTCTCTGCCATCCTTTAGGGGGAGTTATAATGAGGATCTATTGGCCATTGCTTAACTAAACGACATTGGTTTTTGGGCCAGATTATTTTTTGCGCACACAGAGACGGGCCAGCAGAAGCTGGATGGCTAACATTGGATCCCGTCCTTTTTTTATGTTGTAATCGGCCAGACAAAGTGCGGTAAAAGCGCTGCGCAGATGAGATTCCTGCCAGGTAACTAGTTCCTCCAGGGTTTTGCGCACCTGATACTCTTTTTTGTTGGTAAGTCTGGCTATAGCGGCGATATCGCTGCCGTGCTGTTTCTTTAAATGCTGAGTTTGTGAAAGCGAACGCAGATAGGTATTAATGTAGGAAAGCAATCCCAGGGCGCGGATGCTAGTAGGGGCGCTGTCGCCCTTGCCAGAGCTGCTGACGCTGACATTTACGGTGCGGCTTGGCGAGGGATCGGCCAGCATATCTTGGGCGAGGCTCCAGGCGCGCTTTAGATCCTTGTTGCGGATTGCGTCTGTCAGCTCCCAGCTCTTTATTTCGATGCTTTTGCGGATGACTGTTTTGATATCTTCAGCTGTGATCTCGCGGCGCTCGCCCAGGTATTGGCGCAGCTTTTCCAGCTGTGACTGTAGGTATTGGCAGTCTGTGCCGGTTCTGTCGGCGATCTGGCGCACCAGCGCCGGAGCTGCCGTTAGCCCTAGCTGCTGAAGGCAGAAGGCAACCCAGCTTTCTCTTTCTTCTGAGGCAAGCGTACAGCTGTAGGTAATGCTGCTGTATGCTTCGCTGCTTCTTGCCAAACCCGCCAGACTTGTTTTGCTGTGTGTGGTGCTGGTTAGAAGCACAATGCTGCTGTGGTACGGCAGGTTAAGGCGCATGGCCTCGGCAATTTTTTTGCAGGTGGCTTCAGATGTTAATGCCTGAGTGCTTAGCAGTATCAGCAGCCTTTTCTCGCACATAACAGGAAGCTCGCTGAGCGCGTTGCTTATGGCGTCTGCGGAAGGAGTAGGAGTAGCTGAGCAATCGATGGTGTCGAGATTGAACTCAGCGTCTTCAGGCGCAAGATTCTGCTGGCAGGCAAGCTTAATCAGCCTCCCGCTGAGATATGCGTCACTGCCGAGCAGGACGTATAAATCAGCGGGCTGCAAAACGCCGCTTATTATGGCTTTAGCGGCGGAAAGGTTTTCGTCTGAGCTGGCCCTGGGCATTTTAGCTGAAGGCTTTGACTAAGGTCTGATCGTAGGGAGGACGGAAAATACCGCGCTCAGTTATGATGGCGCTGATTAGCTCGGGTGGAGTCACGTCAAAGGCCGGATTGTATACGGGGACGCCGGCGGGGGCGATGCGCTTTCCGGCTAAGGTGGTCAGCTCGTCGGGATGGCGCTCCTCGATGACTATGTCTTTGCCGTCGTGCAGGGTGGGATCTATAGTTGAATAGGGAGCCGCGACGTAGAAGGGAATTCCATGCGCTTTGCAGAGGGTCGCTACGGAGTAGGTGCCGATCTTGTTAGCTACATGTCCGTTAGCAGTTATGCGATCTGCTCCGACCACGGCCATGTCGATGAGTCCCTGCTTCATGACAAAGCCAGCCATGTTGTCGCAGATGAGCTTGCAGGGAATGCCGTCCTGCATTAGCTCCCAGGCGGTGAGCCTTGCGCCTTGCAGGAAGGGGCGGGTTTCGTCGACCCAAACCATGTCCAGCTTGCCCTGCTCCCAGGCGGCGCGGATAACGCCCAGTGCTGTCCCGTAGTCGCCGGTGGCTAAGGCGCCGGCATTGCAGTGGGTAAGGATGCGCGCATGCTCAGGAACTAGCTCAGCGCCATGGGCGCCCATGGTTTTGCACATGGTGATATCTTCTTCGGCAATGGCGCAGGCGCGCTCGGTAAGGCGCTGCTTAAGCTCTGCTATGTCGGCGTTGTTGGCTTCCCAAATCTTGCGCATTTCCTGCAGGGCCCAAAACAGATTGACCGCGGTTGGACGAGTGCTGCGCAGCCTTTCATGGGCTTTGGCTAACTCGCTCTGCAGCTCGGACAAGCTTGTAGCTTTGCTGTTTATGGCACCGAGAGCGATGCCGTAGGCGGCGGATATGCCTATGGCTGGTGCCCCGCGTACCTTCATGGTAAAGATAGCCTCAGCCATCTCATCGGGAGTTCTGCAGGTGATCCACTCTTCTTGGGTGGGCAATAGGGTTTGGTCGATAAGCTTGGCGCAGTCGCCGCACCAGATAACCGGTTTCATGTCATATCCTCACTAACTATATATTATCATATCGGTTCAATGTAATTCTTTGGCATCTTGCCAACGCATTTTGGCGTGTGCCGGCGTGCGCTGGCTTCCGTGTGCTTTATGCTGCTTTCAGTCTGTCGGCGCTCTCAGTCGGTTTATTTCGCGCTGTCCGAATGCGCGCGTGCGAGCTGAGCCTCACCAGCCTCTACCATAGCGGCGCCAGCTGCGGCCGTGTACGGATTGGAGAGCAAATCCTTACCCTGAGCGATCATGCCCTGAGCCTGCTCCATAGACTTATCGGAATGCTCCATAGACTTATCGGAATGCTCCATAGACTTATCGGAATGCTCTGGTGGATTATTCGCCCAGAACTCGTTTTCTAGTAGTCCCCACATGAGGATGTCTAAATACTGGCCATCCTGGTAATAAGCCTGGCGCTTTATGCCTTCGAGCTTAAAGCCGCATTTTTCAAAAAGACGGATAGCTCGGGGGTTATTTGACAGCGTGGTGGCGTAAATGCGGTGCAGGCGCAACTCGCCAAAGCCGAAATTGCACATGGAGCGGATTGCCTCGGCACCCAGTCCCTGTCCCCAAGCCTTGCGCTCGCCGATGATTATGCCAATCTCTGCGCATCCGCAGCGCAGATCCAGACCACGGAATTCGATGTTGCCTAAATACTCGCCGTTTTTAGTCTTTATAGCGAAGATGTGCTGCTCGGGGTTGACGCTGAGATTGCGGTACCACTGCTCGACATCCTGAGATGAGCGCGGCAGCGGGGTTGCACCGGCCAGACGCGTCAGCTCCATATCGTTTGCCCATACATAATTATTGTTCAGATCCTGGCGTTCTATCGGCCATAGGTGGAGATTGTCGCTCTGAATCACCGCTTCATATTTGTCCTTTATAGTTGTGAGTAATACAATGCCATTTAGTTAAGGCTGTAGGGGGAGTAATGATGGGGATACATTGGCTTTGCTTAACTAAACGAAAGTGGTGAGTAATAAATTTTGCTGGTTTCTGTTGTTTCCCTTTTGGCGCTACAAGCATTGAGCTAGTGGTATATATAAAGAAGGTGATAATCGGGAAGGAAGCTAAATAGGAATCACGAAATAAATCGTTTGCTGGATATCTTTTCGCAGGCCGTGCTATGCGGTTTGGTGAAGGGTGGCTTATTGCCGGCCGTGGCGTACCTGTTATATTGCGCTGGCCATGGCCTAGTTTAACGTGAGGAATGTTCGATAATGGCAGAGATCACTATCTCTAATTTGCAAAAGTATCAAACAATGGTCAAGTTTCACCCCAATGATGCCGAGGCTTTTTTCGGTTTGGGCATGGCTTATGAAGAGCTGAGTGAAACAGGTGAAGCCGTAAAAGCTTTAGAGCAAGCTACGAAACTCAATCCTCGCCATGCACGGGCATTTCTGCATCTAGGCTTTTTGTTCGCCTGCCAGGCCTCTTTAAAAGAGGCTCTGAATTATTGGCGCAGCGCCCTAGAAGCTGATCCGCACGTGTTAAATGTCTTCAGCGATCCTACGCTTCAGGGCTTTTATAAGAACCGTGTAGAGGCTTCAATCCAGGCCTTTGAGCGTCCTGTCATTGTCAATCCCAAGGATGGCTATGCTCACTACCAATTAGGCTTGGCACAGCGCATGCTTGGCCGTCCTGAGGTAGCCTTACGTTCTCTTAATAAAGCGATTGATGCCAACCCGCGTTTGTCTGAGCCTTATGAGGAAGCTGGCAGTATCTATGCTCAGCTGGGTCAGAACAATCAGGCCATAATGTACTTAAAAAAAGCCTCCGAGATAAATAGCAGCTCAGACAAATCTCACTATAATCTAGGTATTATCTATGAAAAAGAAGGCCAATTAGCCAACGCCCTGCAGCAGTATCGTATGGCGCAGGAATTAAAGCCCAATGAGGTCAAATACGCCTCGGCTCTGGGCCGGGTTTATCTGCGCGCCAACGAGGCGAAGCGCGCTATGCAGCAATTCCAAAAGGTTGTGACTCTCGAGCCTAACAATGCCGAAGGCTATATGAGCCTAGCCCAGTGCTGCCGGGATCTGTACCGCCCCGATCTGGCCATGAAGATGTACGAAAAAGCGGTACAGTTAAAGACAGAATACACCGAGGCCTGGAGTGGTCTAGGTTTGATCGCCTCTCAGCTGGGAGACTGGCCCCGCGCTGCGGCTTCTTTAGAGAAGGCCTTAGAGCTTGACCCAGGCGATTACGAAGCGTATTTCAATTTAGCAAAAGCGCGTTACAATCTGGGCGATCTTAATGGAGCTGTGTCAGCGTATTCCTCAGCCATTCAGCTCAACACGCGCGACAGCTTTGCTTATTACAACCTCGGCACCGTGCTGCTCGAGATGAAGAATTACAATGACGCTATCGCCGCATTTAAGCAAGCCGTTGAATTAAATCCCAACGACCCCCAGTATCATACCAGTCTGGGTAAGGCGTACACTGGATCTGGGCAGTTGAATGATGCGATTAATGAATTGCAGATCGCTGGCAATATAAACCCTAAAGACATCTCCGTGTACAATGCGCTGGCCGCCGTTCATAAACGCTCTGGCAATACTTCTAAGGCTATCGAAGCCTTGCAGCATATTCTTACGCTGCCCCTTGAAGATGAAGAGGTCGTCGATACCACTTATAAGATTGGTGTCGGTTATCTAGAGCTCGATGAAGTTAAGTATGCGTTTGATACCTTCCAGAAGGTGTTCGCTCTGAATCCCGATCACGCGGGAGCGCTTTATCACGTCGGTTTGATTTATGCTAAGCACCGCAGCAACCCGACAGTCGCGGTTGACTTCTTCAAAAAGGCTATCGATGTAGATCCTAAGTATTTCGATGCCTATGTCCAACTGGCAGAGGCTTATGTGGCCTTAGAGCAGTACGACCTGGCCGTGGAGCAGTTCGAGAAGGCTGAAGCCTTAGACGCTGACAATGTGGCCCTGCGCTGTCGCCATGCTGTCGTGTTGGCCAAGAGCGGCTACGCCAGCAAGGCTCTCGAAATGGTTGAGGCCGTTCTGCTTCGCCATCCCGAGAGCATCGAGCCTCGTATCAGCTTGGCCGAAATGGCGGTGCTGCGCGGAGACGACGCCGAAGCTATGGATCAGTACCAGCGCTTGGTCATGATGGATCCCAACAACTTCGATTATCTCGTTAAGGCTGCCCGTCTGCAGGATAAGCTCGGTTATATCGATGAGGCTAAGAAGACCTATTCTAAGATCCTCAACCTCGATCCCAATAATGCCGAGGCCAATGAGCGCTTAGAGGCTCTGTTTGATGAGCATATTGAGCGTCCCGCTGCCCAGCCCGTGGCAGAGAAGCCCGCGGCTGTTGCCGAAGAAAAGGCCGAAAGCAAAGCGCCCGATACCTCTATCTTCGAAAAATCCGTTAGCCTGTCTAAGACTAAGGTACGCCGTGAAGACTTTGAGACGCCCGCAGCGGCTGTGCCCGAGACGGCCGCTCCTGCAGAAGCTGCCGCTGCTGTTGCTGAAGAGGAAAAGAAGGTCACTTCTGCCGATCGCTTCCAGCAGGCTTTGATGACAGCTGCTATGGGGCGTATGGAAGAGTCTCAGAAGCAGATTCTGGCCATTTTGGACGACGATCCCGCCTACTATCCCGCGTATTTGCAGGCTGGGCGTACCTTCTTCAATAACAATGATCCAGTACGCGCCGATTCCTATCTAAAGCGCGGGCGCGGTTTTGCTGCCGATGCCGGTGACGTGGTGATGGTCAGCCAGTTCGATACCGAGATGGCCCGCATCGCAGAAATGCGCACGCGTGCCGAGCGCGAGCGTTTGGCCGAGCAGCAGAACGAAGCTCTGCGCGCCGAGAAGCAGCGTATGGCCGAAAGCGGAGCCGCCCCTGCTGCCGATGCTGTGGCTCAGGAAGGTGCTCTCGGCGCAGCTGCAGTGGCCCAGCCCGCTGCTAAGGCCGCTATGAGCGACGAAGACACCAACGATGTTCTCGAAATGGTGCGTTTCTTCATCGATACTGGCAAATTCGATCGGGCACGCAAGCGTTTGGAACAGCTGCTCGCCGAGCGCCCCAACAATTTGGCCGGGCTTCAGCTTATGGGAGACAGCTTCCTGGCCGACGGCGATCACGATCAGGCTATTGCCTGGTGGGAGAAGGCCTGCAAGCAGCAGCTTGATGAGCCTACCGGACGTAAGCTGGCATCTGCCTACCTGCAGCGCGATGAGACCCAAAAGGCTGTCGATCTCTTGCTGTCCGTCCAGGATATCGCAGAAGATAAGTCCAAGATTGCCGAAGACATCGGCAGTATTCTGTTGGGTCAGTTCTCTAAGACTGAGGCTACAGGTGATCTCGACGCCGCCCAGGAGGTGCTCTATCAGCTTCGCGATATTCAAAAGGATAACAGCGCGGTTACGAAGGAGCTGGGACGTCTCTATGCCAGCCGCATAGAAAACGCCGAGCAGGACGGCAATTACGCCGAAGCTATTAAAATCTGCCAGAGACAGATAAAAGACCAGCTGTCGGTTGAGCAGGCCGAAGCGAACATCGTACGCTTCTACGGGCTGTGGGCTCGCAGCGAAGAGGATAAGCACAATTATGAGCGTGCCATCGAGCTGCAGCGTGAATTGCTCGGTCTCGATATAAGCGCCGAGCGCGATCCCGAAGCCGTCTATGCGGTGTTCAACGACTGGGCCGACTACAGAGTATCCGAAGGCGATTATGCCGGGGCTATCGAGGCTATCGGTAAATATCTGGAGGAGAACAAAGAGCACGAAAAGGCCAACGAGAAGTTTGAGCAGCTGTATGATGCCTGGATTGCCGCCAAGCGTGATGATGGCGACTATGAGGAAGCCCTGTCTGTCTGCCGTCGCCTGCAGGAATGCAGACCGTCTGAAAAGGCGGACAGCTTGATCTCCGAGCTGTATTTAGAGTGGGCCAAATCTCTTCGCGATTACAAGGAATACGACTCCGCCAGGTCTGTGCTGCAGCAGTTTGAAGCCAGTCATCCTGGCAATGATGTGGCAGCTAAGCGTATTGCCGAATACGCGTTCGCTTGGATTGCCGAGCTGGTTGAGTCTGAGGAAATCGATGGTGCCATCAGCGTGGCGCGCCGTCTGGTTTCCGAGCAGCCCGAGCTGGAAGAAGCCAAAGCCGAATTGGTACGCCTGTATGGGCTTAAGGCCGAAGCACTTCAGAAGGAAGGCAATTTCCGCGGTGCCGTTACCGTGCTCAAGTCGCTCGATGCCGCTGAACTAAAAGCTTCCGAGGACACCTTGAACGCTAAGCTGAGCGAGGCTTATCGTCTATGGATTGGCCATGAAGAAGAGGCCGGAAGCTTCGCGGAGGCTATCAAGGTGGCCGGCGAATGGGCAGAGGCGCTTCCTGGTGAGGCTAAGGATGAGATCGTGCGCCTGTATAGCAAGCAGGCTGAGACTGCTGTCGCTAACGGCAAGTATGAGGATGCTGTTAATGTCTACACAGAGATGGCTCAGAGCTGTCCTCAGGCTGCCGATACCGAAGAGCGTATTGCCGAGGTCTATCGCCAGTGGTCGCAGGCCAAAGAGAGCGAAGGCGATTATGAAGAGGCTATCGCTGTTTACGAGCGTCTGCGCAGCGCTGGGCATGATGAAGCCATGGCCAAGCAGCAGATTGAGCTGCTGTATCTGGCCTGGATGGCCGATTTTGAAGCTGTCGACAGCTATCGCGAAGCGCTGGCTATTGCCGATCGGATGGGTGAGTGCCTGCCCGAATGCGCCGAGGTTAATGAAAGCAAGCTGCGTCTAACTATGGCCTGGGCAGACGAGCTCGTAGGCAACATGGAATATGGCGAAGCGATTGCCAAGCTCGCCGAATTGCAGAAAACGCTCGGCGATACTCCCGAAATTACCTCTAAGCGCCGTGAGATCTTCTTCAAGTGGATAGATGCTTTGCAGGAAGCCGGCGATGAAGCGCAGATCCTGCAGGTGCTCGATACGTTCCAGGAGCAGGATCCTACGTATGGCGAGGTTCGCAAGGCTCGCTTCTCGCTGTTCCATGCCCACTCGGTGCGCTCCGAGAAGGCTGGCAATTATGAAGATGCAATCGCCGAGATGCGCAAGCTGCTGAGCATTGACCGCGACAATCCTCAGGGTCTGGCTGAAACGCTGCGTCTGTACAAGGCTTGGGCAGATAAGAGCGTTAAGGAAAATAACTTCGCCGAAGCTATTGCGGTTTTGGCTAAGGCCAAGGATATCGAATGCCTCGATCAGGACGCTATAAACGAGGAAATGTTGCGCCTGCATCGCGTCTGGGCGTCTGATGCCGAGGCCAATGGCCGCTTTGAGGAAGCTTTGGCTATCATCGACAAGATGCATGGTCAGGGCATTGACGATGAGGTAAGCCGCGAGATGCTGCGCCTGCACAAGCTGTGGGCTGCCAGCGCCGAGGAAAGCAAGAAATTTGAAGATGCTTTGGCCATTATCGGCAAGATGCGCGGTCAGGGCATTGACGATGAAGTCAGCCGTGAAGAGCTGCGCCTGCACAAGCTGTGGGCTGCCGATGCCGAGACTAATAAGAACTACGAGCAGGCCTCTGCCATTGTGGAGAAGATGCGCGGCCGTGGCATTGACGATGAAGTCAGCCGTGAAGAGCTGCGTCTGCACAAGCTGTGGGCTGCCGATGCCGAGGCCAGCAAGGACTTCGAGCAGGCTTCTGCCATTGTGGAGAAGATGCGCGGCCGCGGTATCGACGACGAGGTCAGCCGCGAGGAGCTGCGTCTGCACAAGCTGTGGGCTGCCGATGCCGAAGCCAGCAAGGACTTCGAGCAGGCGGTTTCAATCGTGGCCAAGATGCGCGGACAGGGCATCGATGGCGAGGTCGACGCCGAGCTGCTGCGCCTGCATAAGCTGTGGGCTGCCGCATCCGAAGAAAGTGGCGACTATGAGAAGGCCGTGGCTATTTTCGACAAGATCTCCGAGAGTGCTGTTGCCGACGATGTAGCTGCAGAAAAGGTTCGCCTGCGCAAGCTGTGGGCTGCCCAGGCCGAGGGCAAGGGACAGTTCTCCGAAGCTATATCCGTGCTCGAGCCTATGCGCGGCAATGCCGAGGTTCTGGCTGAGCTTTGGCGTCTGCGCAAGGAATGGGCGGCCCAGAAGGAGCAGGCTGGCGATTTCGCGGGAGCTGAAAATATTCTGTGCAGTGCTGGCGATGAAGATGTCAGCGCCGAGGAGCGTTCAGCTGAACAGACCAGCTTCTACAAGCGCTGGGCAGCTTCTCTTGAAGCCAATGGCGAATTTGAGCACGCTATTGCTACAGTACGCCAGGCCGGAAGTGAAAATGAAGAGGTTGCTGCCGAGGTCAAGCGCATGTTTGCCTCCTGGATCGGCAAACTTGGTCAGGAGCGGTCTTTTGTCGATGCTATTTCCGTAGCTCAGCGCAGTATGCGCGAGGTGGGCGAGTATCCCGAGCAAGAGGCGGCAATGGCTCGTGTCTACAGCGATTGGGCCGACAGTCTCATTCAGAAGTCGCTGTTTACCGAGGCTATCGAAAAGCTGGGTAAGCTAGAAGCTCTAGCTTCTGATTATCCTGGCATTGCCGAGCGTGTGGTTCAGGCTAAGCTGGGTCTGGCAAACCAGACTGAGGTCTTAGGCAACTACGGAAAAGCCATAGGCCAGTATAAAGAGATCCTCGAGCACTCGCATAATGCTCAGGCGCAGCAGGATCTGGAGCGCTGCTATATGGCTTGGGCTCGCGATTTGCAGTCTAAGGGGCAGCCTGAAGAGGCTATTGCCACCTTGGAGAAGGTCTTGGCTTATAGGCCCGATGATGAAGCCATTAAGGCCGAAATCGAAGAGCTGCGCATGGATGTTGCCGATATGAAGCTGTGCACCGGCAACGTTGATGAAGCCAGAGCCTTCTACTTCAAGCAGCTGCTCGAGGAACCGCAGCATGAGCGTTCCTTGCGCAGTGTACGGCTTATTTTCAGTCCTGAAAAGAAGCCCTTGGAGTACGTCAACTTCTTTAATGACCTGCTGAAGGCTGAGCCCGACAGTACGGTACGGCAAATGCAGCTCGCCCAGGCGTATTGCGATGTGGGCAAGCACTCTCTGGCGGTTGTCTGTCTGCGCAAGGCGCTGAGGACGAAGTTCTCTCCCGAGCTGGCTGAACTGTTAGGCAAAGCGAATCTTTCGCTAAAGAAATACGATGCTGCAGCCCGCGCGTTTGAGGATTGTCTGCAGCACGATGCTGGCAATGCCTCGATTTGCCAGCA
>JAFSXO010000374.1 GCA_017444045.1 bacterium
CAGCAGCAGCTTGCCGATATTTATCGGGTGCACGCCTTCCACATCTTTGCTGGGTGGCAGCAGCCGCAGCCAGTCGCTCAGCTCTAGCTCTTGGGGCATGGGGCGCTCGATAAAAATGCCGTGAACGCGCCTGTCCTGGCCCAGATCCTCCAGCAGCTCAAAAAAGCTCTCGCGGGTGTCGTCTGAGAATGGCGATATGCCGTAAAGGCTGGTATTGATTCCCAGTTTGGCGGCCTGGCGTATCTTCATTTTGGCATAGCTAGCCGAAGCAGCATCGCCGGTGGCGTCTACTATGGCTAATTTCGGGGTTATGCCTTTGCTGCGCAGGGCCTCGGTGCGCTGGGCGATAGACTCGCGCAGCTGCTTTACCAGCGGGGCCGCCAATAGGGGAATCATTAAGCCTGATCAGCTCCCTGCTTGCGGATGATCACGATGGGGGTCATCTCGCTGGCGTTGCCGGCGGGGTTTATCTTCAGTGCCTCTTCAACCTCGGCCTTGCGGGTGGGATCGGACAGGGCCAGCACATCGACCTTGCCCAGGTCGTTGGCATCGACGATGGTGCAGTCGATACCCGTCTGCCTGTAAATCTCTTCGCAGAGCTGCTGGCCGTTCTCAGGCCCCATAATCACGTGCTTGTCGAAGGGAGGCAGGGTGCCGGTGCAGTCGTCTATGGTGGCTACGCTGCGCCCCGCGACGCGATAGAACTCGCCGGGCTTGCCGCGCAGCTTGCCCAGAAGGCCTGCCGCAAAGCTTACCAGCATTTTGGCTGTGCCGATCTCTCTGAAGGCCATCTCTAAGGAGTATACCGACGACAGCGAGGAATCCATAGCGAAGAACCAGTTCAGGCGGCGCGCCAGATAGCGCGGATGGATATCCTCGCAGTAGGCCAGACGCTTCTGCATGATGGCCACGGGGCTTTCGGCCAGGGCGATAATGTCGCCGGGCTTGGCAACGCCATCGGTGTAGCGTTTTACGTTGGCGATAATGTCCTCTCCGGGCATAAATATGTGGGTGCGGATAGGCACCACGCGCGTGTTGCCCTGCAGATCCTTGGGGGCGGGCTCGACTGACAGCTTCTGGTCGGGCACAAAGGGGATTTCCGCAAAATCCTTGGGGCTGAGGGTGATCTCCGTGCGGCAGTACTTCATAGGCGTGCGGCAGTAGTATTTGTACAGGATTTCGATTGTAATCGTGTCGAGCTTTTCTACAGCCTGGCGCACCTCGTTGGCGCTGAGCCATAGCTCTACGCCTATGCACAGCTTTTTGCCCTGCTTAACGATGGTGGCTTCCCAGTAGCCGTCCTTGCGCAGGCTGACCGGATTGTTGAGGCGCACCGTGGGCTGCAGATCGCTGTAGCGCAGGCCGGAAGGCTGCAGGCGGGCGATGCAGTCGATGATTAAAGCCTGCTGGGTGCCTATATTGCTGAACGGTATATTGAAGCGCAGGCGGGCATGCTGCGGGCTGGGATAATCTATGGTCTTGTCGCTGATCTCTTCTGTAGCCAGGCGCAGCTTAGCATCGCCCCGCGTAGCTGCAACTATTTCCAAAAAAGCAAAGCCCAGCGCCGGCAGCGCTAACAGTGAAGTTAAGCTCATCAATATTATACCTCCAGGCCGCGGTACGACCGCCTAAATGCAGCGCTGAGCGCCACAAAAACTAAGGGGCTTCCGCCCCGACAAATCAATAATCAACAAAACCTAAATATTTGCGTTTGCTTATTTCAGTTCCTGCCAGGCGCAGCGTTTATTGTTCGTGAAATCGCTAGCTCATAGCCAACGGCTTTAGGTGGCGCTTATTTTTGGCTGACAAAAAAGGCAAAAGCTGGGCCTAGCTAGAATCTGCATATGCTATTTAAGCTATTCCGCGCTTTTGAGGTTACCTGACGTTTATGATCCAGATATTTGCCAGCAGCAATTCTCGGTATTTTGTTTTGCGCCGCGATAACGAGCTTAGTCTTTATCGCGTGCCGGCCAGGCTCTGGTCCCGCGATATACCGGGGCTGCAGAGCATCGTTGGTGTGGGCAACAGGGGTGACGTTTATTTCCGCACGATCACCAATGGCCTGTGCCGTCTGAGTGTGGAGCCCAAAGACGGCATGGAAAAGGTCTCGTGGGAAAATGTGCTGCTAGCCTCAACTCCCGGTCATCAGGGTCGGGTGGAAAAGGTTGTAATCAACAGCGACGGAACCGGTATGTTTGCTCAGGTTACTACGCCAAGCCAGTCGCTGAGCAATTCTTGGCGCAACCTATTTGGCCCGGGCGAAAAGGGCGGCGGCTCAGGATACGATCACGTTCTGTACTGCATCGGCGAGACCGGCAGCAAGCTGTACAGTCTGCCCAAGGTCAGCACTCTGAGCGCCCACGGAGAGTTCCTGTGGGCAATCTCCCGGGAGTTTACCTATCTGGTCACGGCTGTCCTGCAGAAGCGGGGACTGTACGAGTTTCTTGTTTACCGCGTAAAGCGCAAAGAGGTGGTGGCGTCCTTCACTCTGCCGGACTGCCTCATTCACGATATAAGCATTGACGACTACGGTCGGGTCAGCGTGGAGCTGGAGACCGAGAAAAAACAGCGTATGCTCGTGGTGCGCGACACCTGCAACAACTGCTACAATCTGCCCCTGGAGAGCGGGGCCGAGGTGCTGAATGTCTGGAAGGACCGCGCCTGCTGGAAAACGCCCGGCGAGCTGGCTATCCAGCGCCTAGACGGTGACCTAATATGCCGCGTAAGCACCGAGCCGCTCAACAGCTTTGGGTTTGAGTATTACTTCCTGTTCAATCACAACAACGATATCAGCCTGGCCATAGGAACTGACGAGGAGCTGATTATTACCCCAGTTAACCCAGACAATCTGGCCAACGATGCCAAGAACTGGAGGCGGGTTTCGGAGCTTAAGCAGAAGAACGAGATGGCGGCCGAAGAGCAGGCACGGCAGGAGCAGGAGAGGGATGAGGCCAACCGGCAGCACTATCAGCAGCTGCGCACGCGTCTGGGCGACACGCTGAATGATATAAAGAGCAAGCGCCAGCGCGTTGTGTCTGATCCTAATAACAATGCCGAATCCGCGGAGAATGCGCAGGCACAGCCTCCGTATCAGCCTTCCGCGCCTGGCCTTAGCATTGCTCCGCGCAGCACTTCTCCTGGAAGTGAAGCTAAGGCGCAGTCGGCCAGAACTCAGGAAACGATCATCGGCGACATTAAGGCGCTGCGCGCGCAGTTCGCCGCCGGAAGCATCAGCCAGGACGCTTACATGCAGACGCTGGACAAGCTGAATGA
>JAFSXO010000375.1 GCA_017444045.1 bacterium
AGGCGCCGCTGATTGAGCCGGCTGTGCAGACGCAGACAGTAGATGACATAAGCCCGATTTTATTGCCAGGACTGCAGGAGCCGTAGCAGGCTCCGCGCCAGGGGCAATATAATCAGAAGCAATGCCATTGATTCCTTAAGTTAATGGCATTGGTCTTGGCATAGATTATAGGTTGGAAAGGCTAATAGCCGGAAAAGAATATGGCTGTATTGAGATTATTGCTGGCAGCGCTCCTAATGTGGGGCTTAATATGGGCCGAAACGGGGAGAGCCTGTGCGAATACCGCAGGCGGGGCCGACCGCACCTCGCCGCATCCGGCAGGCCGGCGTCTGCTCTCCGATAAGCATGCTCTGACCATCTCTGAGGTTGCGTTTTTGGCACGCGCAGCCTGCGAGGAAACGCCTGAAGGCAGCATGCCGCCAGAAGCGGTTCTGAAGTATATCCGCACTCTGTCTGCCCTGGCCAGGCAGTCAGGCGATTACTATGATGCCGCTGTTACCGCCAGGGCCAAAGCCGAGGCCGCGAGAGCCTGCGCCGGCAGACATTCCGAATCGCAGCGGCTGGCCGAGGAGGCTGAGCGCGACCTGGACTTTTTGGATGGCTGGCTGAGCCAGTACGGGCAGAAGAATATGGTGCACAGGCGCCAGGAGCCGGCCTGGATTAATGGCCAGCCCGAAGTCGTCGCCCAGGCTGTGCTGGCCTGGATAACTCTGGAGCGTGTGCATCCCGATGCCGAGCGCCGCCAGAAAATATCCAAATTCTGCGAGGGCCTGTGTGCCCTTCTCGAGCCTGAAGCCGAGCGCTATCCGTTTGGCGCCCACGTATCCCGCTCGACTCTGCAGGGCAAGCCCCGCAATTACAGCCTGCCGGATTCCGATGATAAGGTTGCCGGCTATTCCATCATAATCGAGCGCCAGTACTGCGCCAGCGCTTTAGCGAGGGCGGGCAAGCTGCTGAAGAACAAGGATTTTATAGCCTCGGCCTGCGCAGAAGGCTCGGGACTGATGGCTCATCTGGCCATGCTCGACTGTCTTCCCTACACCTATGCGCCGCGGCCCGAAAACGAGATCGAGTCGCCGCTGGCTACGGCGGCGGTGGTGGAGAACCTGGCCGATGTCTACCTGGTCACCGGGCTTCCCATGTATGGCGATCTGGCTGGCTGCGCGGCGATCAATGCCAATGGCTATACGCAGGGCGCCGTCCCGCGGGCGGTAAGGAGCTGGACCCGCCGTCAGCTGGGGCTGATAGGCTTTACCAACTGGCTTGATGCCCTGGATTACAAGCCGGCCAATAATGGCCAGGTGATTGAGCTGGAAAATGGCCGTGCTGTCGAAAAATCGTTCAGCGTTCACGATATAGCCTATTTGGGAGGAACTCCGGGACGTCTGGCCGTGGTCGGCCGCGACAACATGTTCTGGATGCGCTTCGATGTAGACCGCGAAGACAGCTATTACTTCCATCTTTGCTTCCTGAAGCGCGATGCCAGCGGAGGCCTTGTCGCCGTGCAGATGCGCATTGACGGAGACAGTATTTTCGAGGTCAGCCTCGACGGCGCTACCGAGGATCCTTATGTTGACGCTGAGCTGGTGGCGGGGCCGCGCCTGCTGCGCCAGGGACCGCATTCCTTCGGGATTCGCTTCTCCGGCCTGCTGATGCGCAGTCCGGCCTGGCTGGATTCCATTATGGTAGAGCCTGCCGTGCAGCGCCGCTGGGTTCAGCTGGCAGACGGCAGTACCCGCGTTATTTTTAACAGCGTTTCCAGCCAGGATGTTAAGATGCGCATAGAAGAGTTAGAGGATGCCGGCAATCCGGGAAACTGGCAGCTTTGTACCCGTGCCGGGCGCAGCCTGAATCCAGAGGTCAGCACAGACAGGCGCGGCCGCGTATGGCTAGAAATGCCTGCTAAGGCCTTTGGCGAACTGATATGGCCAGGAGTTCATACTGGCGCAACAGCGGAGGAGTAACCATGTTTGGGTGTTATTGGCTTGCTCAGGAGACCTATGAAGCTTATAAAGCCATGTGCACGAGTTACAATCTTAGGTATAAGATTACCAATCCGTTCAGCTTAATTAATTTAGATAAGCCGGATTACTGTTTTTTCCCCTGGCCAGACCGTATCGTTAGCATAGGGATATGGATGATTTTCCTGGCCATAATCTTGATGTGGGTATACAAGCGCATTAATGTCTCGTCTGTGTACGCATTTATGAGCCTGGGCTTTGCCGGCTTGGGAGGGTCATTGCTGCTGGGATTCCAGACAGCTTATCCTAGGCCGGAATTTGTGTTTTCCGCTTTCCTGTCTCTGACGCTGATAATTGCCAGCCTGTCCGGCTTCCTGACTGTTATGGCGGTAGACAAGCTGCCATACTTTGGTTTCCCGGACAAGTATCTGCTTCATGAGCAGACCGGATATCCTCTGCGCTACCTTCCGTATGCTATCGGCGGTATCATACTGCTGCTGATGTGGCTCTTAAGCTTTTCGGCGGGCAAGTTCTTTTCGGCTGAGTGTCTGCACAACAAGAGTGTCATTTACATGGTATTTGGGCTGCTGGTGCTGTTCTCGGGCGTTTTTGGATATGCCATGGTGCCGTTTGTGACCCTGTACGACCGTCCGCTTCTGGGCGGCGGCTATGCTAAGATTATCGAGCCTATGCTTAAAATTACCGGGCCAGCCAAACGCTACGAAATAATCTACTCCGTGATAGCCTTATGCGCTCTCTACGCGATTACGGCTGTCTTTGTAAAGGGCACTATAACTGGCGATGACTTTATAGGCATACTGTGCATGGGCGGCGTAGGACTGGGCATTATCCACGCCGAGCTGCACCGCAGCAGTGCTCATGTCGATGTCAAGGTCAAAAAGAAAAGCGGCGTTTGGAACTAAAGAGCGAAAGGCTGCAGCATGGCTAGTTTGCTTACAGAATCATCGAATCCCGGCAGCGCCAAGCTCTCGGAAATGTCTATAGCCGAAATTACGGAGCTAATGAATGCCGAGGACGGGCGTGCGGTTCAGGCTGTGCGCCAGGCACTGCCGGCGGTAAACGCGCTGGCCGAAGCTGTGTACAGGTGCATAGCTGCCGGCGGCAGGCTGTTTTATGTTGGTGCCGGCACCAGCGGCAGGCTGGGGATTCTTGATGCCTCCGAATGCCCTCCTACATTTGGCACCAATCCTGAGATGGTGCAGGCCATAATCGCCGGCGGGCCGGCGGCAATTGTCAGAGCTGTCGAAAATGCCGAGGATGATGTTCTGGCCGGAGAGCGTGCGCTTCAGGAGCGCGGTTTCTCTGCCGCAGATATAGTCATAGGCATATCAGCTTCCGGCACGACCCCTTTTGTGAGGGGGGCTTTGGCCTACGCCCAGCGTTTGGGAGCGGCTGCCGGCTCAGTATACTGCAACCCCGGAGCGCCGCTGGGAGAGGTTAGCTATCCGGTTTTGGCTGAGGTAGGCCCTGAGGTTCTGCGCGGCTCTACGCGCTTGAAAGCCGGCACAGCTACTAAAATGATCCTGAATATGATAACCACCTCCGTAATGGTAAAGCTGGGCCACTGCATCGGCAATCTTATGGTAGATGTGGCCGCCAGCAATGCCAAGCTTGTCGACAGGCAGGCCCGCATACTGGCCGAGCTGACCGGAAAGGATCTGTCCGAAGCTCAGGCCCTGCTGAAAGAGGCGGGCGGCAGTATGCGCCGGGCATTGGCGCTGGCCGGCACTGTGCGCTGACATATTGCGCGAAGCAGGCGATCATATATCGGCCAGCGCGGAGCGGTTGGTTCTCTGCTCATAGGTTTGGGCTGGCTGAGGAAAGGTTTAACTAATGCGCCGTATGGTATGGGCTTGCGGGCTTACGGCTTGTCTGCTCGCAGGTGCTGCTTTAGAGAGCTTTGCCGGCGATATTCCCGAGCTGCCGGCTCCGTGTCCCTCGGCCGGGAGCGTTTGCGCCTCCGGGCCGGAGGTTCGCGTGGGATTAGCCTCGGCTGACAGAATTATCGTGCGCTCTGCCAGCGGGGTGCGGGTAAACGGAAATCACGTTTATGAGGCCTGGGCCTGTGAGGCGGCGCCCTGGATAGGGGCGGTATATGGAGGCGCGTCCCCGGCTTCGTCGGCAGCCTACGCTGAAACGGCTCCGGGCTGGTGCCTGCGCGGCATTGATGGCGATTTGCAGCTGGCGGCCGATGTCGTCCCGGCAGGCAGCGGCGATGTACTGGAACTGTTCCGCTGGGAAGAAGACGGCACTGTAGGCACTGGCACGGCCTATCGCGGCTCCCTGCGCTTCATAGCTACTGGCAGGGGCCAAATCCAGCCGATCAGCATTCTGCCTCTTGAGAGCTATCTTTCCGGCGTTGTGCCCAGAGAGGTGCCGGCATCCTTCCATAGCCAGGCTCTGCAGGCGATGGCCTGTGTAGCCCGCAGCTATACGATGTCCCATCTGGGGCAGCACCGCCGCCAGGGCTTTGACCTTTGCGACACGGTGCACTGCCAGGTCTACGGCGGTCTTTCGGCGGAAACCTCCAACGTTAATGAAGTAATCAGCAGCAGCGCGGGCAAAGTACTGGCCGTATCCGGAAAGCCCATAGACGCTACGTATCACGCGGTGTGCGGCGGCTGGGGAGATGCGCCCCAGAACGTCTGGAAGGGGCAGCGCAGCCAGCCGTATCTGCAGGCGCGCGCCGATACTGTGACCAGCGATCGGCGCATTAAGAAGCTGGCTTCTCTTGGCCCCAATAGCGCGGACTGCTTTACGGTTAAAAAGGACCGCCGGGGTCAGGAGCATACTGTGCTCAGCGAGGCCGAAAAGCTTTGGCGCGATTTTATCGACAGCCCTCCAGGCTCCTTCTGCCAAAATGCCACCCGTTTTCGCTGGGAGCAGAAATACTCCAATGAAGATCTGCTGGAACGCCTGCGCCAGTCGCTTCCCCAGCTTATAGGCATAAAGCCCGAGGCGCTGGGCAAAAAGCTCGATGTGCGCGTCACCAAGCGCTCTCCAGGCGGGCGGGTTGCGGAGCTGCAGGTCTCCACGGAGCTCGGGGCGTTTGCCCTCGGGGGAGACAAAGTGCGCTGGATTACCAGCGGAGGGCGCATAGGCCGGGAGGGGCTGAAGAGCAGCTTTTTCTATGTAACTAAAGAGCAGGGGCGGACAGTATTTCGCGGCTGCGGCTGGGGGCACGGCGTGGGGCTTTGCCAGGAGGGCGCCCAGGGACGCGCTCTGGCTGGGCAGAGCTGCGCTAAGATTCTCGAGCATTACTATCCTGGCGCATCATTGTGCACAGTTGTGAAGGGCAATATATAAGACTTCGCGAAAATTAATAGTTTGTTGCAGCCTGCATGTGTTTGCATATCTTTCATGTGACTGGCGGCTGTGATCTTTATTTTCGAGCTTAATGCTTTAAGTAGAGGCTGTTAGTGAAATCGCGAAAATTGACAGTTTTTTTGGCTTTTGGTGCGATACTGCTGCTATTGCTGCTGTCATCTGGATGCGGCAAGAAGGTCAATGTCGTAGCTGGACGCCTGTATTATACTGTTAGGGAAGTCGGATGCACCCGCATCGAATGGACTGATGTCGATGGGCTTGAATGCCACCACGTATTGGGGGCGCTGCCCGTCCGCGATGAATTTAGCGATCGCCAGGTAAACACCGACAACAATGAGGCGCTGGCTAGGGACAGCAAATATGTAAGCTCGCCTTTTGTGTCTGACGATGGCCGGTATATGGTATGCCTTTACGGCAAGCAGCCGGCAATTTGTCTGTATAATTTGGTTACCAAGCAGCAGGAGGGTACAATAAAGGCTACGGGTCGCTTCTATTACCCCAGCCTGGGCAGGGACCGCGAAGTCTTTTACAGCCGCCTAAACGATGGCAAGCGCTGCAGCCTGTACATGCAGCGCTATCCGCAGGCTCCGGCAGAGCTGCTCCGCTCCTACTACATAGATGGGGCGGCTTTTTGCAGCGTTGACAATAGCGTTTATTATTCCGAGGTCTATCCCGATGGCTACACCATGCTCAAGCGCTGCGATCTCCAGGGCAAGAATGTAACTGATGTAATTGAAGGCGCAACGCAGCCGGCTTTCCCCCGCATAGGCCATGAGCTTGCCTGTGTGCTCAGCGGCAAGCTGCTGCTGTACAATCTTTATACCCACGACAGATCATTTGTTAACGCGGAGATCGGGACCGTATCCCCCTGCTGGAATCCGCAGGGCAACGCTTTGGCATTTGTCAGAAACGGGGCGATTTTTACGGTCGTGCCTGGGCAGGAGCCGGTTCAGCTTGTCCTCAAGGATAAAGAAATTGTCGATGTTTTTTGGGCCAAAGGATTAGACTGATGCATTTGCATAAAGATGAAGCGGTGGTTTATCTTCCCGGCGTGGGCAGCAGGGGCAATATCGTAAGCGCAGACGATAGGGCCAGGCTGCAGACGGTAACCCATTTGGGGATTGGGGCACATCCCGACGATGTTGAATTCATGATTTGGCAGGGGATTCTGCAGTGCTACCGCCATCCTGTCCGCCATTTCGCCAGCCTGGTTATAACCGACGGCAAGGGAAGCTCCCGCATAGGGCCGTACGCCGACTGCAGCGATGAGCAGATTGCCCAGATACGTTTAGGCGAGCAGCATAGGGTCGCCGAAGCCGGCGGGTACGCGGCTTCTATCTCTCTGGGCTACAGCAGCGAGGAACTGCGCGCCAGTGCGGCTGACCTTGTATGCGAGGACATTAAGAATGTGGTGTCCTGCCTGCGGCCTGAGGTTATTTATACCCACAATTTAGCCGACCGGCACGACAGCCATGTGGCCGCCCTGCTTCGCGTGGTACAGGCACTGCGGGAGCTTGGCCCCGATTATTATCCCCGCGAGTTTTACGGCTGCGAGGTCTGGCGCAGCCTTGACTGGCTTGCCGGCGAAGACCGCTGCGTGTGCGATGTAGGCGCTAATCCCAATCTGATGCAGACTCTGATGGGGCTGTACGATTCCCAGATCTCCGGAGGCAAGAATTACGCCGCCGCCAACTTTGGCCGCCGCCAGAGCAATGCCACATACAGCGATGCTTACCATGCCGACGATGTGTCTCTGCTGGAGCTGGCCATGGATCTGCGGCCCCTGCTGATCAATCCCAGCCTGACGCCTGAGGATTATTTTTCGGAGCTCAACAGCCGGTTTAGCCTTGATGTTCGGCAGCGCCTGCGCAGAATGTCTCGGGATGCGCAATGACGCGCATAAGCATAATTTAGCTTTTTTTTGTATTTCACATGGCGGGATCGCCGAAGATCTGAGCGGAGTTAGCTATGAATAAACACAGAGCTTTAAAAACGCTGATATGCCTGGGTTTAGCGGGTGTGTTCCATGGAGCCGCGCTTGCTCAGGAGCCGACTGGTCAGGACGATATGATGCCCCCTCCGCCTAGATCTGTATTCGGCAGTGAGGATGTGTCCGATGAGCGCGGGCTTCCGCCCGCTGAGCCGGTGAATGCGCTTGATCCCGCGGATGGAAATGCTACTGACAGAGCTGTTGTACCGCCGCAGGAGCCTGCTGCCCAGCGGCGTCCTGGCACGCACAGCCGCGATGCGGTGCGGGAAATGCAGAACCGCGCCGGTGCCGATGATGCTGCGCAGAACGCTGCGTCCGCTCCCTCTGTCGGGAATCGGGATGCTGTCCGAGCTGCTGAAGAGAAGCATGAGCGCCCTGCCATGCGGCGCCCTGGTACGCACAGCCGCGATTCGGTGCGGGGTATGCAGAACCGCGCCGATGCCGATGAAGAGGCTGCGCAGAACGCTGCGGCCGCTCCGTCTGACCGGAATCGGGATGCTGTCCGAGCTGCTGAAGAGAAGCATGAGCGCCCTGCCATGCGGCGCCCTGGTACGCACAGCCGCGATTCGGTGCGGGGAATGGGACTGTCTGAGGAGCCCCGCGCTAATGCCGGCGTATCCTCTAGTGTCTCTGGCAGGGCAGAAGTGCCCAGCAGCGAGCAGCAGGGCAGCCAGGCTGTGCGCCCGCGCGGGACGCGGCCTGGAAAAACTGTGCGGGGATACACTGGGCCTTCTGTCCCGTCCAGGTCCGCCGCTCCTGCGCCGGCAGAAAAGGCTTTTAAGATGCCGGAGCCTCGCCAGGTCGCTCCCGGCCAGTACGGTGAGGATCTGAGCGCGATTGTAGCTGAAGAATTGCGCAGCCTCGGCAAGCGGCATGAGTGAAGCGCAAACCGCTGGCGATAATCCGGAAAAGGCCGTTCCGGAAGAAGCTGTAGCCATTCCGGTTCCGGGAGTGGCTAGGTTTGTTTCTGCGCCGCGGGTGGGGGATCGGCAGCTTCCTAAGCTGGTTTCGATAAGCGAGCTGGAGAGGGAACAGGCCGCCGCGGTAAGCAAGGATCTGGCTTCTGCGCAGGGCGCTGAACAGACAGCCGCGTCCCCAGAACCGGGCATAAAGCGTGCCGAACCCGGCAAAGCGGTTGCCGAGCCTGTGCCTGCGCCGCCTGTGCCTGCCGGCCAGCGTGCCGAACCCGGCAAAGCGGTTGCCGAGCCTGTGCCTGCGCCGCCTGTGCCTGCCTGCCAGCGTGCTGAGCCTGGCAAAACAGTTTCTGGGTCTGTGCCCGCGCCTGCAAAGGCCGACAGAATTAGTGCGCCGGGCAGCGTTCAGGAGCTGAGCAGCGCTGCTGAGCCGGACAAAGCAAAGCCGCGGAAGGCGGAAGCGGATCGCAAAGCGGCGGAAAAGGCGGGGAAATACGATCATGAAGCTGTTTATCAGTATTATTCGCCGCTGATGTTTGAGCGCATCCGCTCTGAGCTCCAGTTCGGCACCCTTGACGCGCGTATGCAGGCGGTGCGCCTTTATGATATTATCAACGCTCCAGACGAGCGCCAGCAGGAGGTGCTGGGCAGGGTCTATGCTGAGCCGCGCGCCTATTGCTTGCGTATGCATAAGGTCGGAAGGTGGCTGTACGCCATCGCTTTTTTGGCCAGCGTATTTTTGCTGCGCGATTATGCGCCGTTTTATATAGCGGCTGCGTCATATTTCTTCTGGTGCGCTTATAAGGATGCCAAAGCTGACAGCCGCGGCGCTGGGGTCTATGTACTGGGCCTCGTAGCTTTAGCGCTGTTCGCTTTCTGGCGGCCGCATCAGCCCCTGCTTATTCTATTCGCTGCCTATTCGATAGCTGTGCTGATTTGGCCTTACTACCTGTTTGGGCAGCTGCGCTCCATGTGCGTCAGACTTCTGTGCAATGACTACAGCTTTTTCAAATATGCTACCGGACGGCCTAACGGTTCCCCGGATCGGCCTCCGGTGTGCCTAACGAAAACGACGGAGTATGCGACTGTCACCGTGAACTGGGACATCAATCCCAATCCCCCTCTGACCGATATGCAGATAGATTCTCCGTATCCTGTCGTGATTGGGCATGATTACGGCTTCTATTTCTCTTTATTCCATACGCGTCTTTTCTCGTTTGTTATCGCCTGGGCGCTGGCGCTTTGTTCAGGAAAAATGGTGCTGTGGCATGCGTTTGCGGTGGCCCTGGGACTGGCTTTGCTCTACAGCTTGGCCGCGCCCTCGCAGCAGTTCGCCGAGTATAAGAAAAAGCGCCGCGAAACCTATGAGCGCGGGAGCAGGCTGACAGTATATGTCGGCTGGCTGGCTAAGTATACGCTTTGGCAGTTCTTCTGCCTGGCTTTTATGGCGGTTTTGCTGCAGCATGTGCTGCCGGTGATGAGTCCGCATATCGAAAAGCAGCTTGACGAATATTTCCCCAGCTGGCGCTATATAACTAACGGTCTTCTGCAGCTTTTCGGGCTGGGATGACGAGCCTAAGTGATGCGGGGAGCATAGAGGCACCTGATCAGTTGACAGACATAAACAGACAGTGAAAGAGAGCCATGAGCAGTTTTTCTATTAGCACATTGGGCTGCCGCGCCAATCAGGCTGATTCCGAACGCCTGAGCCAGATGCTGCGCGCGGCGGGAATGCAGGAGCTTCCTGCGGGCGAAGCCGTGGACTGTGCGCTGGTGAATACCTGCACGATCACCGCCGAGGCAGACCGCAAATCGCTGAAGATGATCCGGCGGCGCCTGCGCGAGGCGCGGGTGGTAATTGTCACGGGCTGCGGCGTTACCGAGCGCGGGGGCATAGCTGGGCTTCCCGAAGGAGCCTTTGCGGTTTCCCCTCAGGAGCATAAGCGCATACTGGATATTTTGGCTGGGGAAAATATAAGCGTAGGCGAGAGCAGCGAGCCCGATGACCGTCAGCACCGCACCAGGGCGCTCATACGGGTGCAGGATGGCTGTGACCATTTCTGCAGCTACTGCATAGTACCTTATGTGCGCGGAGCGGTGCGCAGCTTTGACTGCGATGAGCTGGTGCACCAGGTGCAGCGGCTGGAGCGCGACGGCTACAAGGAAATAGTGCTTACGGGCATCCATCTGGCCAAATGGGGGCTGGAGCTGGAGCCGCGGCGGGATTTGGCCTATCTTGTGGGGCGATTTTTGGAAAGCACCTCGGCGGTGCGTTTCCGTCTCAGTTCCGTAGAGCCGATCTCGTTTCCGAGATCGCTGATTGATCTGATGCGGGAATGTCCGGAGCGGCTGTGCCCGCATCTGCATCTCCCGCTTCAGCATGCCAGCGACAGGATACTTAAGCGCATGCGCCGCGGTTATACCTTAGACGAATACGATGAACTGGCGCAGATGTTTCTGTCTGTACCAGGCGCCTGTATGACGACGGACATACTGCTGGGCTTCCCGGGCGAGACAGAGGAGGATATGGATATTCTCAGCGCCTATCTGGAGCGCACCCCGTATTACCATCTTCATGTGTTCCCTTATTCGCGCCGGCCCGGAACGGCGGCCAACACTTATAAGGATCAGGTTCCGGAACAGCTGAAAAAAGAGCGGGTCGAGCGCATTATTGCCCTGGGAGAGCGGAGCAAAGAGCGAGTGCTGTCGGCGTTCAGGGGCACCAAGCGCCCGGTGCTGGTCGAGCGGCTTGTGCCCGGCACGGATCTGGTTACCGGGACAGCCGATAACTATATATCCGTAAGCTTTCCCGGAGACGCTTCGATGCTGGGGCAGATAATCTGTGCGGTTATAAGTTAATAATTTGTTTTGTGTGGTTAATTATAATGTCCAGTTTGGCTAATGCAATTGCAAATATTTACGCTGATATATTGCTATATTTGCAATCTGTTTGGCATATTAAAGCGCGCTGCCAGCTTTGGGCGGGGGTCTCGTGTTTGCGCTGCCGCTG